>DAOUMU010000154.1:0-40869 GCA_034409055.1 Anaerolineae bacterium | reverse complement strand
CGTTTTGGCCGCTGGTCTGTCCCACGGGGAGGCAGCAAAGCTTCACAGGTCTTCGCACTGGTCCAGCTAGAGCATATTTGGATGTACTGAGACTAAAAGTCTGTCCCACAAAAAGGAAATTTCTATTATGAGGAGAGCAACTCCATGACTCTGCCTGAAGATACCGTTTTAGAAAACCGCTTTCGCATCGACCGGCTACTGGCCCACGGTGGTATGGGAGCCATTTACCGGGGTTTTGATATGACCCTCAGCATTCCGGTGGCCATTAAGGAGAATTTTTTTCAAACGCCCCAAAACATCCAACAGTTTCAACAAGAAGCCCGGATTCTGGCCCGCCTGCGCCATCCCGGTCTGCCCCGGGTGTTTCATCACTTCAATTTCGAAGGCCAGTACTATCTGGTGATGGATTTTATTGAGGGGCAGGATTTGTGGGCGCTGGTCAAAAAGCAGGGGCATCCCCTGGCGGAGGCCCAGGCGATTGAGTATATGCTTGAAGTGTGCGACGCGGTCAGCTACCTGCACCGGCGAGAGCTGCCCATTATTCACCGCGATATCAAGCCCCAGAATATCAAAATTACACCTGACAACCGGGCGGTGCTGGTCGATTTTGGCATTGCTAAAATGGCTGAGGCCGGCAGCCGCACCCGAACCGGCGCCCAGGCCGTCACGCCCGGCTTTTCCCCACCGGAGCAATATAGTGGCATTGGCACCACGCCGGTGTCCGATGTTTACTCCCTGGGGGCCACCTTGTACGCCGTCCTGACCGGCAAAAAGCCGCCGGATAGTATTAGCTTGTTGGTCAGCAAGGCCAAGTTTAAACCCCCCAATGTCATCAACACCGCCTTGAGCAATCAAACTTCTCAGGCCATTATGTATGCTATGCAACCGCAAAGGGAGGACCGGCCTCAATCCGTAGCGGCCTGGAAAAAAGAGTTGCAGACTGCGCTTGATTTGTTGACTAAAGCCAGGCAGGATAAGGAAGATACCTTACCAGGCACCGTCAAGTCTGCGGAGATCGAGCCGGCGGTGGCTCCTGCCGCCGTCACAACCCATTGGCTGGTTGACCCGACCGGCCTGGGCTACGCCCTGGGCCCGGAGTCTCTGGTGATTGGCCGTCATTCCAATGCCGATGTGATGGTCAAAGCTGAGCGTGTCTCCCGCCAGCATGCCCTGATCCGTATGGAGGGGCAACGCTGCCTGGTGATGGATAACGGCAGTGCCAATGGCACCTTTCTCAACGACCACCGCCTGGGATTAGAGTGGCACCCGATGAAGCCGGGCGATGTTTTGATGATCGGTCCGGCTCGTTTTAGTTTAACCACAAATCAACCGGCCAGGGTGGCGCCACTCCCATCAAAAGTAGCCTCAGCCACAGACGAGGAAATAGGGACTGTTTTTGAACCAGACATACGCTCTACTCCCCCACCCGTTTCAGTCCCGCCTGTCCCTTCCCCCCTTCCCTCTGTGCAACCAGTTTCACCCCCACCGGTGGCTGCTCAACCGGCCCGTCCTAAAAAAGTGAGCATACTGATACCGATCATTGCCGCCGTAGTGATTTTACTGGGCCTCCTGGGGGCTACGGCTTATTTCCTGATCAGCTCAACGGCCTCCTCCTCCGCTACGGCCACCGCCGTGGCTCAAAATGCTATGGTAGCTGAAACGCAAACGGCTGAAGCAATTGCGGCTGAGGCCGAGATGACGATGACAACTCAAGCCCGGGCCGAGGCTGCTGCTAAAACTCGCCAGGCCGAACAAGAGGCTGCTACGGCTACGGTCACCGAGGTCAGTGCCGCCGAAAAAACAGTCACGGTCGAAAATACCCCGACGGAGACGGTTACCCCCACGCCAGTACCACCCACAGCCACGCCAACCGAAATCCCCCCTACGGCCACGCCAACGACGAAAGCAATGCCGACTGCCATCCCAACCAAAGCCACCACGCCGACTGTCACCCCCTCCCCCATCCCGGCCGGTCCTACGCTCATTCCCCTCAAATCCGAGGTGTCCGTTCCTCAGATCGGCGTTCGAGAAGTAACCGATGTGGATATCAATCTAAAGAATCCCAAAGAAGTTTATGTTCTGGTCAAAGGGGATGGGATTTACAAAAGCACCAATGGGGGTGATGGGCCCTGGGCCAAAATGGATTTGGCTGCTTCGGCCGTCACTGCTTTCACCATCGACTCAACCAATCCGGCTCGTCTTTACGCCCCCACCTGGAACGCCGTACTCAGATCAGACGACGGCGGCAACACCTGGAAAGCTTTCGGCAACGGCCTGAGTACGGCCAACCAGGCCGTGGATGTCGTGACCATTGACCCGGCCAATCCCAATCTGCTCTATGCTGGCATTGGCTCCACCCTGGTGGTTTCTACCGATGGCGGTGAAACTTGGCTCTCTGATGGTTTTGGTAATGGCCTGGGCAGAGGCCGGTTAACCAGTATTACGGTCGATCCGTTTAACCACGATATTGTCTTTATCGGCGGCGAGTTCGGTTCGATTTATAAATCGGTCGACTCTGGCCGTAATTTTAAGCAGTTGGCCGGTAATACCGGCAAAGGCACCTACAGTCTGATCGCCCATCCTACTCAAAAAGATGTTTATCTGGCCGGCATTAACTCCTACGAGGCCGGGATTATCAGAACCGAAAACGCGGCCGATTTCGTCTCGGCCAGTAATGGGCTGATTTTTGGCGGGGCCGACTCGGCCTATTCCGCCATTGTCTTTGCCCCGAGCAACCCCAACATCATTTATGCCGGCACCGGTTATGAGGACGACCGCTTTGCCAAGGGCATTTTCAAAAGTACCGATGGGGGAAAGAGTTGGGACAGCGTCAGCAACGGTTTGAATACCAACTCGGCCACCGGTCAGCCTCATTACGTTAAGTCTATCGCCGTTCATCCCACCAATCCTGATATTGTTATAGCCGCTACGGGCGGCGGGCTCTTTAAAAGCACAGATGGGGGCAACAACTGGGTCTTACAGTAATACTTGATAAAATTGAGGTGAGCCTCTTGCTATTGGGCTGAGAGTGTGATTTAATAATAGCAGAGGTTATCTTATGTGGGATGAAACACCCGCTCTGGCTAAGGCCCGGGCCATGATGGTGGAAAAGCAGTTAGCTGCCCGATTCATTACGGACCCGCGCGTTCTGGAGACTATGGGAGAGATTCCGCGCCATCTTTTCGTTGACGAAGATTTATGGGACTCTGCCTATAAGGATCGTCCCTTACCCATTGGTTACGGCCAGACAATTTCTCAACCTTATATTGTCGCCTTTATGACCCAGGCCCTCCGGTTGCCCGAAGATGGTCAGGCAGTGGTGCTGGAAATTGGCACCGGTTCCGGCTATCAGGCGGCTATTCTCAGCCGGCTGGCGGCCAAAGTTTACAGTATTGAGCGCATTGAAGCCCTGGCCCGTAGAACCCGGCAACTTTTGCAAAAGCTTGGTATCGATAATATAGAAATAAAAGTGGGCGACGGTGGTTATGGTTGGCCAGAGTATGGACCCTATGATGCTATTATCGCCACAGCCGCTGCCCCGGAGATCCCCCCGCCTTTAACGATTCAGTTAAAGGACGGCGGCCGGTTGGTCGCTCCGGTTGGTCCCAGGTGGCAACAGGAACTGGTCCGCCTTTACAAGCGAGGGGATAACCTGATCCGGGAAAACTTAGCGCCCGTGGCCTTTGTGCCGCTCATCGGCGAGCACGGCTGGGCAGAAGATGAGTATGCCTGAATGAAGGATTAAGGTGAAACGTGAACCCGCAGGGTTAATGACGTGAAACGTAAACCAGGCCAAAGATCAGGAGAGGTATCATCCCGGCCAGGCAGGGCAGACCAAGCGGGACACGTTCGGGAGTTTCAGCCGGCGCTTCAACCGGGGCCTCTACCTCGGTCGATTTGGCCGGTGCTTCAGCCTCGGCCTCGGTTTCTCCAGATTGCTCGGGTTCGGCCCCTTCCTCCGACTCGGCCACGCTGGCCTCCTCCTGAGAAATTTCTGCCTCGGTCACGGTCTTACTTTCTGTGCCGGGCAGGGGAGACAACCCCAGGCTGGCCCGAAATTCATTATCAAGACTATCGGTATCTACCCCCAAAGCCTGCTCCAACGCCTCATCATACAACGCGCCTTCGGCGAAAATCGCCAGCAGTTCGGCCATAGCCTCAGAACCGTAGGTATCAATAATAAATTTTACTACCGCGCCGCTTTGGCCATAGGCCAGGTTGGCCTGCATGGGATCAGCCGGGAAGGGACTGGACAGAGCCCGTAGCGTCATCAACTCATCATTTTTTACCGCCCGCTCAAACGTCAGCCGGAAATCCTCATCCAATTCATCCCTGTTTTCATTGTAAACCGCAATTCCCTCATCCAGCCAGCGCGGTAAATCGCCAAAGGGGTTCTCGGTAGCCTGGTGAATAACCAGATGGGTCATTTCGTGGGTGGTAGCATTAAGCCCCCAATTTAGCTGCCTGGGACTGACGCCAATGACCACCACCCCGTACCGGGTAAATGCCTGTCCTCCCGTCCAGTCCTGAGCGTTGGTAGAAACAGCTCCCAACAAATCATTATGATTGGCATAGATGAAGATTTTAATAGGGTTTTCAAGAGCGATGCCGATATCCGTCTCTAACGTATCCAGAGCCAGGTCGGCCCGGTCAAACAGTTTTTGGCCAAAGTCATCGCCCCCTTCGTACCAGTAGAGGGCCAGTCGCTCATTTTCGAGCGTCTGCCAATCATAGCGATTGTCGAGATAAAGGAGGATATCCTTCTCGGTTTTTAACTCATTTCCGGCGGCATCGACCACTTTCCACCAATATTCTATTTCGGTGCCCGGCGGCAGATAGTTTTCGGGCCTGGTCTGGTCAATGACGAACTGGGCGGTAACGGACGTACCAGGAGTAAAATCGGCTTCGTTACGGGAGGTTGCCGGCTGACCGATCACCCGGTAGAGAAGATCGACTTCGACAATTTCAGTGGTGCTTTCTGCACTTAACCTAAAAGTGATGGACTCTCGAAAATTGGCCTCCCATACCTGATCGGTAATCTTAATATGATTGTCAGCCAGAATGTTTCCTGGCCAGAGAAACCCCACCAAACTCAAAATGACCAGGACCAGGCCTAACTTTTGATAAAATTGACTCATCTTACCTCGCTCAGTTCAATCATTCAACCAGCTTACCGGGTTCCGGCAAATCTTCCACGGCCGTTTTAATCCACTTATCACCTTCGTCAATCAGCATAACGGGGATGTCTTCTTTGATCGGATACTTGCGGTTGCAGTCTGGTTCCTGACAAACAAGCCAGGCCCCCTCTCTTACCAATTCTAATCGTCCCGGATCATCGCCGGGTTTACGGGTGTCACCGCTGACACAATAAGGACAACGAAGAATATTGAGCAGGTCTTGAGCAACTGCCATTACCGGTTCTCCTTTAGTTAAATTATTCTTTTTCGTTCGCAGCCGGTCCGTGACCGGCGTCGTGGGTCACGGACCGGCTGCGAGCAAAAAAGAAAATTCCTATGAGTATCAAGTTAATAATCAACGAATAGTATAACCACAATCGATAAAGAGACAAAAAAATCCGGGCGAAATTGAGTTTCGCCCGGATTTTGCCAGATTATGTATCCGTTCCAAAAGTAAGGGCGAGGCAAGTCGGAGCATAGCTTGTTTGCTTCGACTACTACCAATCCGACTTGCCTCGCCCCTACGCTACCCCCAAATTTGAAGGAGATACCTTTCCCCTCTGGGCAAATCAAATTCTGGTGAGACTAAAACGTCCTCTGGAAAATGACCTCGAAAGAGAGGTGAAAAAGGGAGTTAGCCGTAGTATCCTCGCCACAGGACTCATTGACGCCGAAGTCTGGCGTAATCCCCGTGGCTACTTCGCTGGTGCCTCCCTGAACTTCAACCGAATAAGTGCCCTTGAACATGGCAAAGTCAATGTGACCCGGTTCCATAGAACCTTTTAGATTGGTTTTGGTTTCGGTTTTGGCAATGATGAAGCCATCAGCCGTCGCCGCCCATTGAATTTTTACCGGTACACCATCAATCCCCTGGCCGGTGGCATCTTCCACCTTGACAAAGATGTGGTGTTTACCCCGGTTTTCACAGGGCGTAAGCTGGCGCACACTCTTAAGCCTGAAGTCCACGTTGGGGGTGGGGGTCGCTTCGGGAGTGGGCGTATCTGTCGGTGGGAGGGGAGCTCTGGTAAAGACTCGCGTGGGTGTATCGGTGGGTGTCGGGGTAAAGACAGGTGTCGGGGTTTCGGTAGGGGTGGGCGTATGGGTGGGGGTCGAGGTTAAGGTTGGGATCGGCGTTTCGGTGGGGGTCGGGGTTTGGGTCGGGGTGACAGTTGGCGTCGGTGAATTGGTAGGCGTCGGCGTCGCCGTTTCGACGAAGGGCAATATGGCCACAGCCCCCACCGCTCCATCCTGGCGCACTTGATTGACCACACTACGCTCGTCGCCGGGTAAAGCCCCGTTATCTTCAAAGGTGGCCGCCAAGGCTTGAATAATCCAGGAGGGAGCCATAATACCGCACAACCAGATGATAATGAGCAAGACGAATAAAATTCTTAATTTTGCCCCTAAGCTCCGTTTGGCAAACCAAACCGACAGGCTATGATTGTGCCGCTCAATTTTTCGATTTGAATACACGCGAGGTTGCGGTATAGGTTTGGACTTGCTCCGGCGCTTACTCTTGGTCTCTGATTTTTGAACCGGTTGAGGCCCAGCCGGTAGTGCTTTGGGCGGCGTACTAACCGACTGTGGCGGTCCCGGCTGAGAGGCCGGAGGCTGTGGTTTCGGCTCACGCTTAGCCTGGGCCTGGGCCCCGGTCGATACTGGCCGGGATTTGGTGCGCGTTTTTTTAGGCTTTGGTCTGGGTGAACTGGGCCGGGATTTTCGTTGCGGTTTCGGTTTGGCCGGAGTGACCGGTGAAACCTGGCCGGTGTCCCCCCTTGTGGGCGCAGAGCGTGGCTCAGGCCGGGTGGGGCGAGATGGATCGGTTGATACCGGCGGCATCCCCACGGTATGTTGGGAGTGGACGGACGAGACCGAGGGGGGCTCACTTCGTACCGGCGGCATCCCCACGGTATGTTGGGAATGAACGGACGGCCCTGGGGACGAACCGCTCCGCACCGGTGGCATGGCCAGGGTATGTTGGGAATGAATGGGCGGCCCCTGGGGCGGTCTACCTGGGGGGGCCGAGACACGTGGCGGTAAACTCCTCACAGGCTGTACCGGTCGCGAGCCAGAAGCAGGCAGGACCGGCCGCACAGGCACGGGCGGCATCACCACCGGTGGTTGAGGGGAGGTAGACGGTCTGGCAGTATAGGCGGCGGGTGAAGCTTGTGGTCCAGGATAGGATTGCCGGGGGCCAAACATGGCCGGTACCTGACCGGGTGGGTTCCCCACCACACCGGTAGTAGCCGGCAAGCCCCGTTGCGGCGCTCCGCCACGCAAGTGACTCATAGTTTCTTCTAAACGCTCGCTCAGAATACGGCTCAGAATCACACCCAGGCTGGGATAGCGAGCCAGAAAATTATCAAAATCGGCTTTGGTCAGGGTCCAGATATCGGTATCCACCACGGTGTAGGCTGTGGTTGGATGACCTCGGCCCGAGAGCAGGGCAATCTCGCCAAAAAAGTCTCCCTGTTCCAGAGTTTCCAACAGCATCGGTCCCCGCATCGTGGTGGCCCAATGCTCTACCTGGCCCCTTTCAATAAAGTACATCTCGTTGCTGGAGCGACCCTCATAGTAGATGGTACTGCCAGCCTGATACCGGCGAGGCTGCAAGCGAGCCGAAAGCTCGTCAAGCTGCATTCGAGACAGGCCACCCAGCAGGGCAATTTTCTTTAAGTGAGGTTCAGTAGCGTAATCCCCGGAGGAACTCAGACGATCCCGCAAAGCTTGGCTCAAAGCCATGCTGAGTTGCGGATATTGGACCAGCAAGTTGTCAAAATCGGTCCGGTAGAGAGTCCACAGATTGGTATTCGAGGTGGCATAGGTAGTAAAGGAGCGGGTTTTGCCCGTTAAGAGGGCCGTTTCCCCAAAGAAATCGCCATCGGTAAAGCGGGCCACTAACTCGGTCGGGTTTTCCGGGGTATCAGAGATGGCATCGACCGAGCCGGAATCCACAATGTATATGGCATCACCAGAATCACCCTGGCTGAAGATAATTTCGCCGGCAGGCACATGGCGTAACAAGAGCAGACGAGCGACCTGGCTGAGCGCCTCGCGAGACAAATCGGCAAACAAGGGAATACGCTTGAGAATGGTCAAGGCGTGGGCCTGATCGGCCGCCGTCAGGCTGGCCCGCAGATTACGGCTAAGATTGGTTTTGATGGAGGGATAGGTCTCGGCCAGGCTGTTAAAATCGGTGGGACTGAGTTGCCACAGAATCACCTCGGTGGCCGCCTGGGCCGTAATCGAGTGGGGTTTGCCGGAGATGACGGCCATTTCGCCAAAGGCTTCTCCATCCCCCAGTTCGGTGTAATCGTCGTCGGTGTCACCCAAAAGCCGAACCATACCCTGGACGATAAAAAAGAGGCCCGTGGGCGGATCACCGCTGCGATAGATCGCCTCCCCGGCCAAGTAGCGTTGAGGCGAAAGATGCTGGGCAATCACCGTCCGCTCTCGATCAGATAAACTTTGCAGCAGGGGATTTTGGGCTAATTGAGTGGTCAGGTAGGGCTGAAATTGGACAATGCCGGTGCCAAAAGCCAGGCCCAGGCTCAAGCCAAGGTCGGGATTCTCGTCGATGATGTTGGTCAGCGCCTCGTTAGCCAACGACCAAATGGTGACCTGACCGGAGGCACGCGCCGTCATCGTGTGCGGGCGGCCCAGGAAAAAGTCGGCTTCGCCCAGCAGACTGCCCGGGCCAAGATTGGCCACCACCGGCGAGCTGTCATCGGTAACCAGTTTGACCCAGCCTTCTTTAATCAGGTATAGGGTATCGCTTTCGCCACCCTTGATAAAGAGCACCTCGTCGGGGTTGTAGTTTTCAAGGCGCATCCGCTTGCCGATTGCCCGCTGTTCATCATCTGTCAACTCGGCAAAGAGCGGCGTATTTTTTATAAAACTTTCTTTCAAACCAAATCCTTCCTTACATATCACGACAGGCAGGCAGATCGATTTTAGATCCAAACCGATCGGTTCCCTCCTGCCTGCGATCTGTTACTGGCCAGCCCCTTGTTGAAATACGATCTGCCACGACGGATCAATACCGGTGGGCAACTCGGGGCAAAAATGATCGCTGTCGATGATTATTTCCGGGGCCGAGCCAACCGTATCGACGTTGGCCAGTTCGATCCGATACGACTCGCCCAGCTCCATTTGAAAATCGGCGTAGCCTGGGTCAATTTCGGGCTTGAAACCGGTAAAGAACTCATCTTTACCCCCAGGCCAACTGACCACGATCTCCGTACCTGGTACGCCTATTCCCAGTCTATCACGAACGTAGATTCTTAGCAATCCTCCTATAGTATTATCACACAGGAGAACGGATTGAGCCACTCCAAAGGGAGCGTTAGGACCAGGGGTCGCCGTTTTGGTCGGGGTGGGGGGGCGTGTGGCCGTGGTCGTACGGGTTGGTGTTGGCGTCGAAGAAGAGGTAGGCGTGGCTGTTTGGGTAGGCATCGCCGTTTTGGTCGGGGTGGCAGTGGTGGTGGGCATGGGCGTCAAAGGCGTCGGGGTGTGGGTGGGACGCGGCGTCGGAGTAGGAGCGCGGGTCGGGGTGAAGGTGGGTAAGGAGGTCGGCGTCGCCAGAAAGGGCACCATGGCACTGGAAGTTTGCCCGAGGGCGTCGGCCAAGGCAATCAAGGCCATAATATCCCTGACATCTTTTTCTTCGTCGATATACTGCTCGGTTAGGCTAACAACGGTCTTTTCAATATCAGGCATTTCCAATTTGGCCAGTCTGGTCCGGGCTCGCTCCTCGTTTCTGTCGTGGACAAAGGCCACGGCAATCAGGCGCAGGTAAACTGTCTGGTCCTGCGGGGTTAAATCGGCCGGTCTCACCGGCAGCGGACGCGGATCTAAGACCCAGCCATACGTCAAGGATAGGGCCAGACCAACGGCAAACCCAAAAAGAAAGCCGCCAATCCACCACCATTTATCGCTCGACCTTTTGGCCGAGGCCCTGATCCTTCTTTGGGGCGCATCCGGTGATGCAGCGGGCGGCTGCAATGCCTTGCTTTCCTCGGGCATTGATACCCCTGATCTGTTTTTGGTTTGTTTTGTTAAATCTACGTCACTAAGTTGTTTGGCTTAGGCCAAATATCTTACGTCGGATGTGAAATAATGTCAAAACTAAGATCCTAATAAGTCCGCGTAAACGTCACATTATAAGCATAATGCCCCCGGCACAGTTGATTGCTACTCTTACGTTGCAAGCAATCATTCATATCTAAGCAGTAATTGGCCTCGATCAGCCACTCATTGGGAATATCCTCGTCCCAAGAACTCAACTTGGGGGTAGCCTCGCTGGTGGCCGGAGAGCCATCCGCTTTTTTAGTCACCTCCAGCGAGAAGCCGTTGTTCCACAGATCATACTCCAACTTGCCGGGACCTTTTTCACCGCTAATATGAGGTGGCACGGCCCGGAAGGTATCTTCCACGGTCACCCCATCCAGGGCATTACCGGCGGCATCGACCACCGTCACAAAAATCTGGTGGCCACCCGGACAGGTATTGTAAGTGGGATTGGGGATCATAGAAGCTTGGGTTACCACAAAATCAACCGGTGGTTGGGTCGGTTCAGGCGTAGCGGTTGGCTCTGGCGTGTTGGTCGGCGGACCGGGCGTGTTGGTCGGGGGGACGGGTGTGTCGGTCGGGGGCAGAGGTTCATCGGTGGGGACAGGTGTGTCGGTCGGGGACTCGGCTGGGGCTTCAGTGGGTGGCGGTGGGGTAGGGGTGTCGGTTGGTAAGGGTGTGGCGGTTGGCGGTAGGGTAGGCGTAGGCGGAAGCGTGGGCGTGGCCAGGGCAGCCACCATCGAGGGGGTGCTGGCCCCCAGGGCATCGGCCAACATAAATAGATTCTGGGTATCCGCACCATCGAGGTCCCGATTTTCCTGGATGTAACGGTCAACCATAAAAGAGATATATTGCGGCGCATTAGGCAGATTGAGGGCAGCCAACTGTTCGTGGGCCACCTCCAGGTCACCTCTGCTGGCATACTCGTTGGCAATGCGTAAAACTTCAGCCTCAACTTCAGCCGCATTCATATCCACTGCGGTCGAACCGTCGTCGGCCGTCACGGCAGAGGTTATGCCCACCCCAATAAAGACCGTGGCCACGGCCAGGGCCAGGCAAAAAAGAGGGACAATGATAACGGCAATTAAGAGTAAAACTTTAGAATTCTTCATAACCTCGATTCCACGCCTTCTACCACGTTCTCTGGAACGTTACCTCCCAGGAATAGTGTCCCCAGCACAGCGAGTTATTCCCTTCGCCAAATACACCGCTATTCCACAAGACGCGGCAGGTCGGCTCATCCGGACAATAACCGGCCTCGATCAGCCTCGGAATACCAATCTCCCAATCATTTGAGCTAAGCAGTTCACTTTCCTGGCTGGTCACCGGCCGGCCGGCCGTCGGATCATTCTTAACTAAGATGATGAAACCATTTTTGTAAAGGTCCCACATGGCCAGGCCCGGCTGGTCATCCCCTTTGTGGCCGGTCGTCGGGCCGGGATTGCCCCATACATCGCCTATCTCAACCCCTTTGATGGGGTTACCGGCTGCATCAACAACCGTGATGAAGATACTATGCATGCCCATGCAACCCCCGTTTTCCTCTTTGGTCAATAACCGCTGTTTGGTAATCACAAAGTCAACCTCTGGAACCGGGGTGGCCGTGGGTTCAGGAGTGTCGGTCGGTATCGGGACCGGGGTACTCGTAGCCGCAGGTTCAGGAGTCGGCGTATCGGTGGCCGGGGGTTCTTCTGTCGGCGCAGCCGGCGCAGCTTCAACCTCGGCCGCAACTTCAACCCCGGTCTCACCCTCGGCCGCAACCGTCACCTCAACCACCAGGGTATTGGTCGGGGTCGGCGTGGGGGGTGGGGTGTCGGTCGGAATGGGGGTGATCGTCGGCGAAGAGGTCGGCGTCGATACGTAAGCGATCATCGAAACGGTGCTGACCCCTAGCGCATCGGCCAGGCGGACTACATTCTCTAAATCCTCATCCACCGGGCCACGGTTGGTCCGAATCATTCGCTCGGCAACCATGGAGACGTATTGGGGCGTATTCGGGACCTCTAATTCGGCCAACATCTCCCGGACCCGGTCAATATCTTCGTGCTCGGCAAAATCTGCCGCCGCCATGATGACAATCTCATCGGCCTCTTCCTGGGGCAGATCTGAAATTTGGGCATTAATAAAGCGAGTCGGGAACAAATACCAGGCGATTAACAAGCCTAACAGCAGGGCCAGTAAACATCCGATAGGGGTAATTGAAAAGAGGATCAGTAGCCGGCGATCTATTCTTAAACCGCCCCTTTTCCTTCTTCGGCTCATTTTAAACCACTATATCAAAACGAAAGGCCGCTTCCCCGTGAACCACACAAGTTAGGAAGTGGCCCCACCAATATTGGTGAGCGAAATGATGAATCGCTCTAGCACATTGCTATAAAAAATGTTATAATGTCCACGCTGGCAATGATTCTGCGGCAGGCGTTTGACATCTTACTAGATGCCGGAGGTGGGAATCGAACCCACATGAGCTTAGCTCACACGAGTTTGAGTCGTGCGCGTCTGCCAATTCCGCCACTCCGGCTTGAATCTTGATGATGGTAAAGAGAGTATAATAACTGTTTTGAACACCACTTAGTTTTGCATTTCAAAAAAGCATCTCTCCCTCTATAAGCGTTTTAAGTATAAACGATGTAATCATATACGTCAAATTGCTTAGGCAATGTCAGCCAGTTGAGCGACTCCTGAAAACATCATGGACGAATCGCAGATTATAAAAGAGGCCCAAAAGGGCAGCGTTGCGGCTTTTAATCAATTGGTGATGGCCTATCAGGGTACGGCTTATAATATAGCTTATCGCATTATTGGTCACCAGGAAGCCGCTGCCGATGCCTGTCAGGATGCCTTTCTTAAAGCTTACAAAGCCCTCAAACAATACCGGGGTGGCTCTTTCAAAAGCTGGCTGATGCGCATTGTGGCCAACACTTGCTACGATCAGATCCGCTACAAAAGCCGCCGGCCGGCTACTTCCCTGGAAGAGATCACCGAAAATCCCAGCCCTGATAGGGTCAAACTGGTCAGCAATGCCGAACGTCCCGAAGAGCGGGTGCTACGGGGCGAGTTAAATGATTTGATTCAAATCGGTATCACCCAATTACCAGGAGATCAGCGCATCGTTTTGGTTCTAAGTGACGTACAAGGCTTTTCCTATCAAGAAATCGCAGAGATCATCGACCAGCCCCTGGGCACGGTAAAATCACGGCTGAGTCGGGCCAGACGGCGTCTTCGAGACTTCCTTTTGGCCCAACAGGAACTATTGCCGAGTCAATACCGTCTTAATAAATAAGCACCTATCGAGATAGGATGATGACGGCTCATGATCAACCCGATCAATTAAATATAGAGGACGTGCGTGATCTACTTTCGCCTTATCTGGATGACGAAGTGACCGCCGAGGAACGAGCCCTGGTAGAGCAGGTACTGGCCGATTCCGCCGAACTGCGGCAGGAACTGGAAACGCTCCGCCAAACGGTGGCCCTGGTGGCGGCCCTGCCGCAAGTGCCTGCTCCCCGTCCATTCACACTCTCAGAGGCGGACGTCCAGGTCTCAGCGCCTCCTGTTGCCCGCAAGTACTTTCGCCTACCAACTTGGGCCAGGGGTTGGGCCATGTTGGCAGCTACGCTATTGTGCGTGCTGACAATCGGGGGGCTTTTTCTGAGCCGGCAATTTGGCCGTAGCACATACCCGGCGGCTGAGATCGCCCGTCTGGAACAGAGCGCCGCCCCGCCAGCTACCGCGACGAGCAGGGAGGGAGTTGGAGCCGCCAAGGAAGAAGTCCCGGCCGAGCCAGCCGCTGCGGAAGAAGCAGCACCGGTCGAGCAGGCCGCCGAGGAAGAAGAAGTTCCGGCCGAGGCGGCCGCTGAGGAAGCAGCCCCGGCTGAGCCCCTCGTCGAGAAAGAAGTTGAGACCGTGGAGCTAGAAGTCGAGGCAGAAGTCCCGGCTGCCGACGAAGCGGCCGAAGACACGTTCTCGATGGCCGGTGAGCCCACCGAAAGCGAAGTGGCAGAGCAAGATGCCGGCGTTGGGGGAGGCGTGACTCCAACGGCCTCTCCTGCCCCTACGACGGCTGTCCTGGCCACTCCAACTGCCGCAGCGGAGGAGGAGGAGGCCCTGGCCGAAAAAGCAGCCCCAGCACCACCAGTGTCCCCAACCACCGCAGGTGAACCGGCTCAACCCCCTGAAACCGAACCAGGTCCAAATTTGGAGCCAGGTGGCGCCCCCGCCCCACGCCCGGTGGAGATCCAAAATCAGAGGGTGCGGGTAACGCCGGGGCTCATTCAAATCGAAGGCCTGATAGAGGTAAAGCCGGGGAACACTCTGTTGGCCACGTTGCAGCGCAATAACCAGCCGTTTGACCAGTGGGCTGATCCTACCAGTCTGCAAACCGTGGTCCGGGCCAATGGCCAGTTTTCTTTCACCATCCGCGCCCAAACCGGACGAGCGGATAAGGATCTATTTGCGACGGAACCGGCTAATTATCAGATTATCATTACTTCGGCCGCGGTGGAAGAGCCAGTGGTTGCCTCGGTTTTCTTTTATACCACCAGCCCGCAGGCGGCTACTCAACAACCTACAGCCACATCTACCCCCACGGTCGTGGCCAGGGTAACGTTTATCCCCACGGCCACCTCTACTATAGCCCCGCCCCCAATACCGGGGGTGACCGAAGTAGGACCCTCTGCCAACGTGCCTGTTCGGCTCATTGTCACGGGCATTGTTCTACTGGGGGTTCTCATCGTCATTGGACTGGTGGTTTGGTTGATTATCAGAAAACAGAGATAGCCGCTATTAAACTCCTTCAGGTTGCAAAATTTCGACCTGTGCAATTAGCTTACCTTCCAATTGCACAGGCTGCAAAATTTTGAATTTGTCAATAAAGAAAAATAACGTTACAATGATTAAAAAGCCCAATGTAAAAAGTGGCACATTAATTTTTTTATATATTTGCCGGTTGTGCGTAATGACCCTGTCAAATACGCATGATCGGTTAATTTTTTAAATTGCACGGAAAAGAACAATATGGCGATGCCAAATATCCTTGTAGTTGACAGCGATGAAGGCTTCGGCCTGATGCTCAAAGAGGGGCTGGAAAATAGCGGTCACTACAAAGCCAAATGTGTACACACCGGCAGCGATGCGTTGGAAGTTGTCGTTGAAGAAAATTTTGATCTGGTTATCATTGACCTGGCTCTGGCAGACATGTCACCACTCACCCTGATCCAGGCTGTGCGCGAGGCCAAGAGTGAGATGCGAATTATGATAATCCCGCTCATGGGTCAAAAGTTGCCCAAGAAAGTGGAGGCCCTTAATATCGACGGAGTTTTAACCAAACCTTTCTTCGTTGGTGATTTACCTGATTTGATTGATCGGGCCATTGGGCATCGTCGCAGCCCGGCCAGTACGCATCCGGTTGAGCCTGATGCCTCGCCAGCCTCTGCTCCTCCCTCTATCCAAAACGTAGGGTTGCCAACCGCTGCCCAGGAAGCCCCGTCCCCTAAAGCTCAACCAGAGCCTGGGGCCGCCGAAGTTGTTGCAGAAGCAGCCCCAACCCTGACCATAGTGACCGTGCCCCAAGAAACAATCAGGTTTTTGCGCGCTAATGAAGCTGAAATCTTGCGTTTGCTGGATGATCTGAACCGCGAGGTGCGAGCAGAGGCTATTTTGCTCATTGCCGGCCCGGAGTTGATTGCCCAGGCCGGTATGCTGAGCCGAGGCCAATGTCAGGAATTAGCTATGCTGGTGGCCCAAAGTGCCCGGGCGGCGGCTCAGGCGGCTGACTTCTTGGGCGAACCGGCTGGCCGCTTTGGGCAAAGCTTGCATGAAGGGACCGAGTATCGCCTTTATTCCCTCAGTCTGAGTGAGGGAATCTTGTTATCCCTGGCCCTCAGTTCGAACGTGCCGCTGGGAATGATTCGGCACCAGTGTCGGCAAATTGCGGAACAGTTGTCTAAGTTTATTTGAACTGCCCCCGCAGCCGGGCCCGGACCTCAGCACAATGTGGACAAACCTCACCTTTATAATCCCGGCCACAGGTGTAGCAGGTTTTTAGATCACTCTCAATGATCACCTTACCAACGGGGGCAGCAATCAACATAAGCTCCGAATCGGCGTGTTGAACTAACCAATCTGAAACATTTGTCCCATTGATGCTGACCCCATCCGGGCCAATGGTAACAACCCCACGCAATATGTGAGCCCCCATCTCGGCCGCGTTGATGGCCAATTGCCGTGCTTTGCTCTTAGATATACTCATTATGAATCCTGACTCTGGTCTCCTCTCTTTTTTATTTTCTGCATCAGGGCATAAACCTCACGTTTAGGCCAACCACTCTGGTCTGTTACCTGCCTCACTGCCTCTCTGGCCTTGACCCCGGTAGCCATCGCTTCGGCCAAGGCAGCTTCAACCCGATTCTCCGACCAGGCCGGAGGGGGAGCAGCACCGGCCACCACCAGGGTAAATTCCCCTCGGGGTTCCCGCCGGGTCCATTCCTGTTGAGCCTCAGCCAGGGTGCCTCGCCAAATTTCCTCGTGTAATTTGGTCAACTCCCGACAGACGGCGATGGCCCGGTCCGAACCCAAAATGTCAACCATGTCGGCCAGGGCGACCCGCAACCGATGAGGCGCTTCAAAAAATACCAGCGTTGCCGGCTGAAACTGCACCTCAACCAACAGCCGGCGACGGTCACCGGCTTTGCGGGGTAGAAATCCCAGGAACAGAAAACGATCCAGGGGCAGTCCACTGGCGGGCAGGGCAGCCGTGAGAGCACTCGGACCGGGCACGGCCACGACCTCAAACCCCTGGGCCAGGGCCGTCTGAACCAGTTCATAGCCGGGGTCTGACAGGAGCGGCGTACCGGCCTCAGAAACCAGGGCTACGTCCCCCTGAGCCAGGGCGGCTAACACGCGCTCCAACCGGGTTGCTTTGTTATGCTCATAATAACTGATCATGGGACGGTTAATCTGTAAATGTTTCAGCAGCCGTCCGGTGGTACGGGTATCTTCGGTAGCGATCAGCGCCACCTCTCCCAAAATTCGCCGGGCCCGCAGGGTGATGTCTTCTAAATTGCCCACTGGAGTAGCTACGATATAGAGCGTCCCCATCACCTACTCACCACTCAGCGCATTCTGTAAGGCAGCAATCAGAGCCTTATCCTGCTCCGGTAACACGGTGCGCGGGTCGAACAACAACTGATCATCTTCAATACGAGCGATCACCGGGGGGGTAGCCTGGCGCAATTTTTCAGCCAGGGCATCCACCGAGTCGACAGCGATAGACAAGACTTTGGTGGGCAAAGTTTGGCCGGGCAAACTACCACCGCCCACCGTCGAGGCGCTGTCTCTTACTTTCAAAGAATGGCCCGATAACTGGGGTATGGGCCGCAGCGCAGTTTGCCACTTACGGGCCCGTCGAGCCAGATGATTGATATCGGCCGCAATCATGCGCCAGACCGGGATCTCCTCGACAGCTTTGTTTTCAAGGTAAGCCAGGAGGGTTGCTTGCAGAGCGGCCAGGGTCGTTTTGTCAACCCGTAAAGCCCGGATAAGGGGATGTCGCTTCAGTTCGGCAATAAGGTCGGCTTTGCCGAAAATCAGGCCCGCCTGGGGGCCCCCTAACAACTTATCACCACTGGCCGTAACAATATCTACCCCGGCCGCCAGACTTTCCTGAATGGTCGGTTCGTGAGCCAGCCCAAACGGCGCTGTATCTAACAGGGTACCAGAACCCAGATCTTCCATAAGTGGAATATCGTAGCACCGGCTCAGTTCGGATAATTCGGCCAGGCTGGGCTGACTGGTGAAGCCAGTAATCTGGTAATTACTGTGGTGAACGGTAAGCAGCATACCAATGCGGTCCGGGTTGATGGCCTGCTCAAAATCGTGAACATAGGTGCGGTTGGTCGTACCCACCTCAACCAGATTGGCTCCGGATTGGGCCATAATATCGGGAATGCGGAACCCGCCCCCAATTTCAACGAGTTGGCCGCGGCTGATAACGACATCACGGCCCTTGGCCAGCGCAGTCAGGACCAGGGTGACAGCGCCAGCGTTGTTATTGACGACCACCGCCGCTTCAGCCCCACTTAAACGACAAAGTAAGTCAGCCGCATGAACGTAGCGAGAACCACGTGCGCCAAATTCCAGACTGTATTCCAGGTTGGAGTAGGCCGAGGCGGTCTGAACCATAGCTTCTCGGGCTCGCTGGCTTAACAGGGCCCGCCCCAAGTTGGTGTGGATAATGACCCCCGTCGCGTTGATAACTGACTGTAAGGAAGGGCTGACCTGGGCAGAGAGGTGGGCGATCGTGGCCTGAGTCAGCTCATAAACAGAGGGAGCCGGTTGGCCAGCCAAAATCTCCTGGCGAGCTGCGGCTAACGCGGTCCGGGCAGCATCCACTAGAAGCTCACGGCTATGACGCTTGGTCAATTGACTTAATTCATCCTGCCGAAGTAGTTTATCCACACTGAGTAATTTACGAAGCTCCGTTTGCATGACCTACTCTCGCGTGAGAAAGAATGTTTCAATTAAAACAAAAACGCCGGCTAATACAATAGCAATTGTCCAATTAAGGGCTCTGAGTAACTGCAGGTAGGCCAGCAATACCCCAAACAAACCAACCCAGGCACCCTGGCGCACTAAACGGATTTTGTCCCGTTCGAACCATCCCAGCTTGGCAAATCGATGATTTAAGTAGGCTGCTACTGGAACCGTACCAGCACCTAAGCCCAAAAACATAAACGTCAGGAAAAGAAGCTGCGGTCTGGCAAAAATTCTGTTTGGATTGGGCCAAAGGTGGTTCAAGATATAATAGAGAGAAAGAAAACTCAAGATCGCTACGGCTATAGAAATAAGAAGCCACCACTTTTGACGCATAAGTACGTCCAGGACAATCCGCAAGATTTTACGTCAGGTAGGGTATATTATACCTCAATTAACAATAATCGTCACTCAGGATGAGTTATTCAGAAAGTTATCCAAATAGTATTCTCTTTATAAATATTTATTTAGTAGTCTATAGTAGGCATTGTGGATATGTGGACAAGCTATGAGCCGGCAGGGAACTTACCTACATCTAGGGGTAAGATAAACAAGAGCTACTGTATATTGATGGCAATAACGCTTGACGGCGTGGATAACTGTTGGGGATAAGTTGGGGATAATAGGTAATGATAAATCTTTATTATTTTGTCAAATTAGGCGGGGTCTATATTTTGGGGGAAGGCACAAATTGTGTCCATATATTGTGGTGGAGATTAACAATATTAAGAATATAAATCTTAAAATATTTAAAGTTATCCCCAATTAGGGTTACTTATCCACAGTTATTCACAGGTTATCCACAAATGTTAAAAGCCAAACCTATCTTTATGTTAGGAAAGGAAAACGACATAAGGAAACTAAGGGGTCCAGCCCCCTTAGTTAGGCAGGACCACGGACCCATATACTTGGATATGGCTGGGACTATCTTCTTATACGGGTCAGTGAGTTGTGAGAGATATGACACCCATACAGAGCCTGTCCTGAACAAAGTGAACAGATGGGCAACTTCAATCCGCCAGGCACGCTTTCAATCACCAGGCAGCGATAATACACTGGGCAGACTTATCCACAAATCCCCCCCTATCTGGACCAGTTATCCACAGTTATCCTATAGGTTATCCACAGTTATCAGAAAATTGTTATGTCATTTTTTGGCGTAGAGGATTTCTCGAACGGATAACATCTCACGCCGGAGTCGGTCATCATGCTCGATCTGGGAAGCAATTTTTTCCCAGCCATGCAGGATCGTGGTGTGGTCTCGTCCACCCAGGGCTTCGCCAATTTGGGGCAGGGAAGCGTCTGTTTCTTCCCGCCCCAGGTACATGGCCATTTGTCGGGCTGCAGCCACTTCTTTGGTGCGGCCTCGCCCAATTAGCACCGCCTCTTCCAGGTGGTAAAAGTTGGCCACCGCAGAAATAATTTGGGCTACAGTCAATTCAGACCGGCGAGAAACAATATCCTGTAAAGCATCGGTGGCCAGTTCCATATTCATTGGCCGGCGCATCATAGCCGCGTGGGCAATCACTTTATTAAGGGCCCCTTCTAACTCGCGAATGTTGCTTTGAGCCCGCCGGGCGATGAACTCCATCACGTCATTCGGTAATTGGGCCCCTTGCGAGTCGGCTTTAAATCGAAGAATAGCTATTCTGGTTTCCAGATCGGGCGGTTGAATATCTGCTAAAAGGCCCCATTCAAAGCGTGAACGAAGCCGATCTTCCAAAGTGGTGATGGCTTTGGGCGGGCGGTCACTGGAAAGCACGATCTGCCCCCCAGACGAGTGCAGCGTGTTAAAAGTGTGGAAAAACTCCTCCTGGGTGCTTTCCTTGCCCGCAATAAACTGAATGTCGTCGATTAAAAGAAAATCGGTGTTGCGATATCTCTCGCGAAATGAATCGGTTGATTGAGAACGGATGGCATTGATTAAATCATTGGTAAAGGTTTCAGAAGTTGTATAGATGACCTGTTTGCCTCGAGCCAGGGCAAAATGGGCAATCGCCTGTAACAAGTGGGTTTTGCCTAATCCGACCCCACCGTACAAAAACAAGGGATTATAAGCCTCGGCCGGTTTTTCGGCCACAGCCAGAGAAGCAGCATGCGCCAATCGATTTGAAGCCCCAACAATGAATTGTTCAAAGGTATATTTGTGAGTGAGTATCAGTCGATCTTTTCCGGCTCGATAAAGATCATGATTATTACTGCCTGGATTATGTAAGTAGGTAGGTTGTAAACCTTGTAGTAGGGGAGGAGGCGTCTGTTGTTCACAATCATCTGGAGTGTCCACCACAAATTGTATTTCAACAGGACGACCTAGAATACTGGTTAGCGTTCGATTGATAGTGGTCAGTAGCCGGTTTTCCAACCAATCCTTGGCAAAGGCGCTTTTGGTGCCAATAACCAACTTGTCGCTATCCTGTGAAACAATACGCGTATCCTTGACCCAGGTATCAAAAGTGGCCTGGGTCATCTGCATTTGAAGCTGACCTAAAGTAGCTTGCCAAACTTGGTCAGGGTTCATTTTCTCTTCCCCCAACAAATCTCTACGGTTTGTTTCTATCATCAAATTCGCATAATCAGTTTAAGAGATAAAAAAACTTTGCCGCCTCTGTTATTTGACTTCACGTTAGGGCAAAGATGCCAGATGTTGTTGGCTATGTTAATAAGCGGTGACTGCGTGCAGGAGACCTTTTAGAGGGGGGTCTCTAACAAACAAATTACAATTCTATATTTCGAATCAGCCTGATCTATAGTGACTTTACAAAAATGGAGTTGATAAGTGAGAAATGTAATTACTGCTCCCTCCGATTTGTGGTTTTTTTACAATTTAGGAGTATAACAATACTCCGTGGCATTGAACTGCAACTAAATAAAGAGGGGATATTAATTGTCACCTCATGTCAGTCGAACTGCATTTTACCAGACCTGTTAAGGCCTTGCAATACTCCTACCTTAAAAAAAATCCCTCTGATTCTTTCTTTAAGAAAAGTTATGGTGAGTCAATAGCAATTTGTGGATAAGGTGTTGATAACAAAAGATATTCGGCGTATAACTGTGGGGATAACTTGGGGATAACGTGAACACATCCCTCGATTACCCTCTTTGCTTACTTGTGCTATAATTTACTTTTCTGAGCGTGTAAACAGGTGCTTACTTTACCATGAAAAAACGATCCAGCCACTTCTTTAACTTACTGTTATTGTTGGTGACCGGTACCGGCCTTCTTTCTTGCGCTTCTGCCAAAGATAAGATAATTACAGCAATTGTTCTCGATAGTCAAACCAATCAGCCCATCCATCAGGCTGTGCTTGAGGTAAACGATACCCCGACTGACATCACCCTGACCCGCGAAGCAGATCAGGAAACAGGGGTATTCGAGATCAGGTTGGCCGGCGACTCGTTGAAGGAAGAGACGGTGGTGGTTCAATTGAAGGCCACCGCTCCCGGCTATCTCCCCGTCACCCATGCTTTGTCCGTGCCCCAGGAACAAGAACATCAAGAGGTCCGCATCAATCTCGAGCCTAAGGCTTTAGTCGGCCAGGTAACCGATGCCCGGACCGATGAACCGTTACCGGTTACAATTTACCTGAGTCACGGTCAAATGTCGGCTGAGCAGGTAGAGCAGATTGAAACCGATATGACCGGTCGTTTCAGCGTGCTGCGTTTGGAACCACCCCTTACCCTCCAGGTCGTTCGACCTGGCTATGAATTGTGGCAAACCACCCTCGACGCTCCGGACCTTTTTACCAATGAGGCTACCCATCACCTGGAAATTGAGCTCATTCCCCGAACTACCCGGGGGATGCTTAGCGATGCCGGGACCGCTGAACCACTGGCTGGCGTCACCCTGAGGGCCGGTTCTGAGGACCGCCAGCAAACGGCCACGACCGATACTGCGGGCACCTTTGAATTTCATCGTCTCCTGGCTGGCGACCGCATCATTGTTGAAACTCCACCAGAATACTTCCCGGCTGAGGTGACTTTCAACGGCGAAGACGAACTAACTCTGGCCCTGCAACCGCGCCAGTTGACCATAACGGTGCTGGATAATTTTACCGACCAACCCGCTGTTGGCGCCAAGGTGACCTTGACCCAAACAATGACGGCGACCACCAATGCGCAAGGACAGGTTACCTTTACTCGTATTGCGGCTTCTGGCCAGATTTCTGTAACTCGACCCGGCTACCAACCTGTTACAGTTGACTATCAAGATGATGACTCCTTGGCGGTCACCCTCATCCCCAAGGCTCTGCGCGGGGTCGTACGGGATGGTCAGACGGGTCGGCCCCTACCCTGGGCGACCCTGTCCCTGAATGATGCCTATCTACAGGCCACCGAGGAAGGTTACTTTGTGCTTGAAAATTTACCCGCCACCCCACAACCCCTCATGGTCAAAACTGCCGGTTATCATCGAGCATACGCCCAGTTGGGGCAAAGCGGGATTTTTACCGCCACCACTCCACCCCCGTTTAGCGGAGGGGAAGGACAATGGCTGGTCACTGCTCCCTGCGCTGAACCGTTTGTCCCACCCGCCTCACCGTGCTTTGATTTTATCTTATCCCCTTTCCACGTGAAAGCCATCTACATTCCCTTTCACTACCTCCGCAGCCGAGAGCTAATGAACGGTTACCTCGACTTTGTCCAGGCTACAGAACTCAATGCTATCGTCGTGGATGTCAAAGGCGACTTCGGTTTTATCGGCTGGGAAAGTGAAGTGGAATTGGCCGAAACAGTCGGCGCGGACGAGAGACGAACGGATACCTGGATGCCCCTGGCTGAGCTGATTGCCGAAGCCAAAAAGCGCAACATCTACACCGTGGCCCGCTTTGTTGTTTTCAAGGATGATCCCCTGGCCCACGGTAAGCCGGAACTGGCTGCCGTGCGTGAAGATGGCTCGGTGTGGATTGACGGCGAAGAGTTGGGCTGGGCCAATCCCTTTAAGGAAGAGGTTTGGGATTACAACATTGCCCTGGCCGAGGAAGTGGCGGCCTTTGGCTTTAATGAACTGAACTTTGATTACATTCGCTTTCCCTCCGACGGTAACGTGGGCGAGATTGTGTACGAAGAAGAGAATACCCGGGAAACCCGAACCTTGGCCATCCGTGAATTTATGCAGCGTCTAACCGAGGCGCTCCGGCCTTACGGGGTGTTCATCTCCGCCGATGTGTTTGGCCTGACCATCTGGGTGACTCCTGAGAGTGATATGAACATCGGCCAGCGCATTATCGATATTGCCCCCTACGTGGATTATCTGGCCCCGATGGTTTACCCCTCCACCTTTATCCCCGGCAACCTGGGTTACGACAATCCCTCGGCCGAACCTTACGGGGTTGTTTTTCGTAGCCAGAATAAAGCTGAAGAGCTTGTTCCCCCTTACGTCAAGGTCCGCCCCTGGCTCCAAGGCTATTGGTATTCGCTGGAGGAAATGCAACTCTTAAAACAGGCCGCCATTGATGCCGAATCTACCGGCTGGTCCTGGTGGAATGCCGGCGGCAAATACGACGACGAGTTGTTTGAACCGGTGGAAGTGGAAGAGGAATAGTTTGTCTCGTTCCCAGAACTTCGTTCACCCTGAAAGATGAAGATGTATCGGTTTTGTAGGATAAGCTTTGGCTTGCCCCGTCGCTGAACAAACTAAAGTTCGTCCTACAAGAGTATTTGCCGAACAGCAGTAGAATCAAAAAAGGCCACTCAAATTTGAGCGGCCCTTTTTGCTAACAAAGTCAATCAATTCAACGTCACTTCTATCGGTGGCAGTTTGTCAACCACCTCCTCCAGAGCATCGCCGAAAGGGACGGTTGAACTCAGGGCATGTTCTAGCACCTCGTCAATGGTTTCGGTGATGTGGAAAGTCATTTCTTCACGGACATCTTCAGTCACATCATCCAGGTCGGCCTCGTTGCGCTTGGGCAAAATTACGCTGGTTAACCCGGCCCGATGCGCGGCGAGTACTTTTTGCTTGACCCCACCAATGGGTAAAACCTGCCCTTGTAAGCTGATTTCGCCGGTCATCCCCACCTCGGCCCGGACGGGACGCCCGGTGAGCAGCGATACCAGGGCCGTCACCATGGTCACCCCGGCCGAAGGCCCGTCTTTGGGAATAGCACCGGCCGGTACGTGCAGGTGAATATCAGCGTCGTTGAACTTATCCGAGTCAATACCTAATTGATCGGCGTGAGCCCGGATGTAACTCAGGGCAATCTGCGCGCTCTCTTTCATCACATCCCCCAATTGACCGGTCAAGGTGAGCCGATCTTTGCCGGGCATGCAGGCTGCCTCAACAAAGAGGACATCGCCCCCTACGGGCGTGACGGCCAAGCCCGTGGCCACCCCGGCTTTTTCGGTGCGCAGGGCTGCCTCGAAGTGGAACTTGGGTTTGCCCAGGTAGTTCCGCACCTCGCCGGGACCAATGCTCATCCTTGTTGGCTGGTCCCCATTGGCGGCGGAAAGCTCACCACTGGCTACTTTAGTAGCTACTTTGCGGGCAATGCGGCTGATTTCGCGCTCCAGATTACGTACGCCAGCTTCGCGGGTGTAGTCACGAATAATTTGGCGCAACCCTTCTTCGGTGAATTGAATTTCGTCCTTATGCAGGCCGTTGGCCTTAATCTGGCGCGGTACCAGATAACCTTTGGCAATTTCGACTTTCTCGTGTTCGGTGTAGCCATCAAGCTGGATGAGCTCCATCCGGTCGCGTAAGGGTGCCGGAATGGTATCCAGGGTGTTGGCCGTAGCGATGAACATAATCCGACTCAGATCGAAATCAACGTCAAGATAATGGTCGCGGAAGGCGTAATTCTGCTGTGGATCCAGCACTTCCAGCAAGGCACTGCTGGGATCACCCCGCCAATCGGCCCCTATTTTGTCCACCTCATCCAGCATGAAGACCGGATTGCTTGTGCCGACTCGTTTGAGGGCTTGGATAATCCGGCCGGGCATAGCCCCGATGTAGGTCCGGCGATGGCCCCGAATCTCGGCCTCGTCCCGCACCCCACCCAGACTCATCCGGGTAAATTCACGCCCCAGGGCACGGGCAATGCTGCGCCCCAGGCTGGTTTTACCCACTCCCGGCGGGCCGACGAAGAGCAAAATAGAGCCGCCGGCTCGATCCTGCTCCCGCCCTTTTTCTACCGGTTCATCGTCCAGGTTGCGTTCCAGACGTAGTTTACGCACGGCCAGGTATTCCAGGATGCGCTCTTTGACGTCATCCATATCATAATGGTCGGCGTTGAGTACCTCACGAGCGTGACCAATGTCCAGGTTATCTTCGGTTAATTTGCTCCAGGGAAGTTCTACCATCCAATCCAGGTAGGTCTGGATGACCCCATATTCGGCCGATTGGGGCTGTAACTTCTCCATACGACCCAATTCGCGCAACGCCTCTTTTTTGGCCTCTTCGGGCAGACCGGCCTGTTCGATTTTCTCGCGATATTCGACCACCACGGCCTGCTCATCGTCCTCGCCAAGCTCTTTTTGAATGGCTTTAAGTTGCTGGCGCAGGTAAAATTCACGCTGGGTTTTATCCAGTTCCTCTTGAGTCTCTGAACGAATATGCTGGCCTATTTGCAGGACTTCAAGCTCGTGGTTCATCAGGCGAACCAGGCGGGTCATCTTTTCTTGCAAGTTATCTTCCAATAAAAGATCCAGGCGGTCCTCAAAATCCATGCGCATGTTGGAGGCAGTGGTGTAAATGATGATGCGTGGATCTTCCACCTGGGCCAGGAACTCGCTGATCTCATTGGGTACCTGGGGTAGATGCTCCACAATCTCTTTAGAGAGTTCCAAAATACGGCGCCGGAGGGCTTCCACTTCTGTCTCTTTACCTGCCTGAATAGCATCAGGTGCCATGGAGATTTTTGCCTTCAAGAAGGGGTCGGTTTGAGTCCACTCGTCAACTTTGAAACGCTCAATCCCCTGCACAATCACTTGCAGCGTATCGTCGTCACCCCGTACGACCCGGTGAATACGGGCAATCACGCCCGTCTCGTATAACTGATTCGGCCCCGGCTCCTCGATTCCCGGTGCTTTAGAGGTAACCAGTCCAACCAGGTCATTGATTTGCACGGCTGATTTAATCAACTTGATGGAGCGCGGTACGCCAATGTTCAGCGGCATAATCACAAAGGGATAAGCCACCGTACCCCGCAACGGTAAAATGGGTAACTCCTCAGGGATCGAGTCCAATGCTTCAGCTTTATTTAACAGATCATCAAATGCACTAAACATGCTATTTTTTTCTCCCTTGCGAAACATAGCGTTGTGGCTCAATTATCTTTACGGTCTACGTTTCACATCGTTCTATCGTATATCGATAGGTGTCATCTTTATCTTAATTGTGAGTGTATTATACACACTAACTATTAGATTTATGTTAGAGAAGTTGTCCATCTTGTAGCTTCAGTAATCAATTACCAATCTCTACTATCCACGAAAAAGCCCCGGGCAAGCCGAGGCTAAACGGATGATGGTTGATTTAGAATAAGCTCAGATTAGCCCTAATCAATGCCGACGCCGCCGCCACCACCGCTACTGCCGCTGCCATCACCACCTTCGCCCTGCTGGCCACCATCACTGCCACCGGTGATCTCAAAACGAAGGCGAGCAGGTGCGGCCTGTTGCCCCAGATCAGCATAATCTGGGCTGATTTGGACCAAGGCTACGGTCCACAAATATATTCCGCTGTGACCTCGTACCCCGGCGGCCCCCTTGATGTTAGCGCTAAAGCTATAGGTGTTGTCCCCAATGTTATTAATGAGGCCATTTTGATTATCGAGTACCGCATTGTGTACCCCGGCGGGCTGTTCTCCTTCGCGCCAAACACGTACCTCAAAGCCATATCCTGGCGGCACAGGGCCTGTCCATTGCCACTCGAAATTGGTTGGCCCAAAAGTGGGATCATCAAGAGATAAAGGCTTGAGCAGCGTAAACGTACCTGTGGGCAGACCGGGGGTAGGCGTCGAGGTGGGGGGGGGCGCGGAAATACTGGAAGTAGGGGTAGAGGTCGGTGTTGAAGTGGATGTAGGGCGACGTGGTTGGGGAGTATCAGTTGGTAATGGCGTGGGCGAAGGCGCCGGAGTGATTGTTGGGCTGGGGGTACCGGTTGGGGTAGGCACTAACGCGACTAGGGTTTGCCGGTCCCCTTGTTCAGTCCACAAGGCTGTGTAAAGTTGGGGCTCGGTGAGCAACGCCTGTTGCACTCGCTTTTGCCATCTTTCGTCCGCACTTAATATTGTGGCTAAGTCGTCCAGGCCCCGGCTCGGTTCACCCAGAGCTGCATAGGCCAGGCTGCGGTCATAGTAGGTTCCCAGATTATCCTCATTTAGGTCGATGGTCACATTGTAGGCTTCAACGGCTTGCCGGTACTGACCTTGATCGTAATATCCTCGTCCTTTGAGCCAATTGGTGATCTCCAGTTCCAGGTCAATTGCGCTCAACCACAGTGTATGATCCATTTCACGCAAAGCCTGGGCCATAGTCTTCAGCAACGCATTATCTTGCTCGTTATTTTCCAGGGTTGGGTTAGTATACAACCCTCTCACCACCGTGATCAATTCTTCCCCTCTCTTTTTGGGGTCGGTCAGCTCAAACAGCTCAAGTTGATCCGCCGGGTCAAGTTCCTCGTAGAATAACTGTTGGGCCTGATCTTCGTGGCTGGTCAGACTCAACAACACGGCCAAACTGGTAAGGCGTACATCAGGATTGGTCGTATTTCTAAAGCGCTCGACAGAATCCTGCGCCTGGGTCTCGGCCATCTCCTGTCTCTGCTGGTAAAAAGAATAGCCGGCGCCGCCAGCCAGCAAGAAAATAAGCAAGACCGCGATCAGAACGATAGCCCGGACCCAGTTAGCATTAAACGATTTGTTAGTTTTGATCCAGTCCAGGTTAAAAGCACGCCGGTAGATATGGTTGCGCGTTTTTAAGGTTCCCTTTTTGGCCCGTACCAGGCCGAACAACTTCAACCTGTTCTGATCGAACGACTGTCTGTCCTCTGCCACCTTTTTTCCAACATATACCCGGCGATAGAGGTTTAGCAGGCGACGGCGGCCCGAACTGTTCTCAATACTTTCTCGCACGAATTGCAGATTGGGTTCCTCACGGGCCGCTGTTGACAGAAAATGTCTTTCCACCAGCCAATCGACTTTCTGGTTGGTCAGGCCGTGGCCGGTCCAAGATCCATGTTCCCTCAACTTGGCCACATTCAGGCATAGTTTTTGGGTCAGATAGGGGTGGCCATTTGTCCAGTAGAAGATACGGCTAAAGATTGGCTCCGCCTGGTTTGGGCAAATGGCTTGCAGATTCTGCTGGAGTACCTGGGCCTCTTCCTGGCTAAACTCACATAGGTTAATCTCATGGCCAATGTTGAAGGGAGACCGGTCAGGAGCTTTAATCAACTCCTCGGGTATTGCTATGCCGAGTAGGACGAAGGTCAGCCGTTTATAGGTCGAATCAGTCTCACGGGCATCGTAAATGGACCGAATAGTGGCGAAAAAGCCGTCCGAAAACTTCAGGTTTCGTGTAGTCTCTATCTCGTCGATGAAGATGACGACCGGGGCTTTGATTTCTGCCAGAACCACGTCGTGCAGAAAGTCGGTGAAGCGCCGAACGGGGTCGCCCGAGGTTTGTTTTGCCCACCATTTGTCCGGATCAATGGAGAGTTTCAACTGGAGTTTCAGACGAATGATCAGTGCCAGGTACCATTGCTCGGCGCTGACCCTGGCCCCACTCCCGCTCAGGTAAAGAAGGGCAGTGCTGACGCCCTCTGTCCGTAAGCGTTGGGCTGTGTGGATCATCAGGCTTGACTTGCCCATCTGCCGGGGAGCGAGCACATAAGAGAATTGCCCGGCCAGGGCCAATTGAAACAGTTCATCGTCTGCCGATCGCTTGACGTAGGTGGGAGAATCAGGCGGCAAGGCTCTACCAACGATGAAAGAATCTGAGGTTATCGTATCTCTAATCATCACAGTTTTTTCTTGACAACTTTTAGGTAGACCCCAGGAGTTTACGAACAAAGGGGCTTAATATATTGTAGTCCCATCTCAACGTTAAGTCCACTACGGCTGGCGCTATTTACAGAAAACTCGTGTGGTTACGGGGCCACTGCCATACGTTTTGCTAAATATCGCTGTTGGCAGCCCTGGGCAGACACTAGTCACTTCAACATTATACGTGCCGGGCGGAAAACTGCCGCAAAACTTCACCTCGCCGTTGGGGACCTGGCAACTGGTGGTGGTCCCAAAAACGGTGAAGGTTACATCGCCGCCGGTGTTATCGTTGTGAATCGAAAGTTCAGTGGGAGCCGATTTGTAAACAATAGGCAGGTAGGACTGGTTGAATTCGCCGACCATAGTCTTTTCAGTGACTGAGTTGTTATCCGGCCTGGGATCGGTTTCGTTGCCCGTCACAGTGCTCGAGCTAGAGATTATCCCTGTCGTAGAGGGGGCGACGTGGACGGTGATGATGACCGGGGTGCTCTTCTCGCCACTGGCCAGAGGACCCAGGTGGCAGGTAACGACACCGCCCGCCTCTGAACAACCGGGTGCCCCGACGAAGGTCACACCCGACGGCAGGGTTTCGGTCAGCTCCACTCCCGTGGCGTTCGAGGGACCGTCGTTGGTTACAGTGATATTGTAGGTCAGGTTGTTGTCTGGAAGCACCGGGTCGGGCGAGTCGGTTTTGGTGACGGTCAGGTCGGTCTCCGTGTTGACTGTGGTGTCTTCGGCATCTGAATTGTTACCCGGCTTGGGATCGGTTTCGTTGCCGGTTACCCCGGCCGAGTTGGAAAGCATCCCCATCGTAGCGGGGTCGACCTTGACAACAATGCTGACCTGGGTGCTGTTACCACTGGCCAGGGGTCCCAGGCCACAGGTGACGGTACCGCTCGTCTCGGAGCAGGTAGGCTGACCGGGGGTGGACGATTGAAAGGTTACGCCCGACGGCAGAGTATCGTTCACAACCATGCCCGTGGCGTCTGAAGGGCCGTCGTTAGTGACGGTCAGGATATAGGTTAGATTCTCACCTGCAATTACCGGTTCGGAATCGTCGGTTTTGCTGATCCTGAGATCGGTTTCGGCCTCAACCGTAGTTTGTGCAGTGGCCGAATTGTTGTCTGGATCGGAATCGAACTCATTACTGGCCACGCTGGCATTATTGGTGAGGATCGTCCCGCTTATTGTTGAGGAGTTGACCGTGACTATGATGGTGACCTGGGTGAAGTTGCCGATAGCCAGGTTGCCCAGGTTGCAGGTGACGGTACCGTTTGCCTCGGAGCAGGTAGGCTGGCCGGGGATGGACGATTGGAAAGTTACGTCCGGCGGCAGAGTGTCGGTCACAACTACGTCAGTAGCGTCGGATAAACCGTCGTTGGTAATGGTCAGGGTGTAGGTTAGATTGTTGCCCGCAATCACCTCGGATGAACCGGTTTTGGCGAGAATCAGATTCACAGGGTTAACCGGGGTACACTCGGAGAACTCCGAGGTGTTTTTGCCAGTGGTTGCCGTGGCTACAATGAAATCGCCCGTGGGGACGGGAGGCAGAGAGGAGGTCGTGAAAGATGCGTTGCCACTGCCGTTGGTGCTTACATTCAAAAAGCCGAGGTAAGTTTCACCTTCGCCGTGATTGGAAGGATCACAGGCGCTGGTGGAGAAGAATTCAAGCCTGAAGCTCGTATTGGCCGCGCTATTGAGTGTCCCCGTGACGGCGGTGCTGCTGCCATTAGAGGAGGCCAAAGTCAAGACCGGAAAATTCTGCAAGGTATTTGCCCCTGTGTCACCGTCACCGGCGTCGTTGGGCGTCACGCCATCAAGCCCCAGATCAATGCCCAGACCCATGTTGGAAAAGATGACATTTTGTTGTAAGGCGTTCTGGGTGCCAGATTCAACGTACCCGCCATCACCGCCGTTAAAAGCGATGGTATTGCCCGCGCCGCTGAACGTGCCGCCGATATTATTATTATTGGCGGAACTGATGAATACGCCATGGGAACTGTTCCCCAATGAGCTGTCGCCGTCCCTTTGGGTACCGATAAGATTGCCACGCACCTGGTTTCCCATTGCACTACTGCCGGTGATCTCAAGGCCATTATCGCCATTACCAGAGATGATGTTACGCATCGTTGTTGGCCCGCCGATGGTGGTGCTCTGGGCGTTGTTGATCTCTATCCCATTGTCGCCGTTGCCCAAGTTGTCTAACCCGTTGATATCGGTGCCGATGTAGTTGCCTTGCACCGAGTTGACTGTTGCGTCGCTGCCGGTGATTTTGAGACCGTCACCGCTGTTGCCCGAGATAACGTTACAGGCGCCGGTGCATGGCCCGTCGAGCGTGGTTCCTATTGTTCCGCCGATGGTGTTACTGGGGGAGTTGTTGATCTCCAGGCCATCGCTGGCGTTGGGCAGAGCCACAGTTCCAGCGGCATTGGCGCCAATGATATTACCCTGGACTTGATTCCCAGTTGCTTGGCTGTTTTTGATCTGGATACCATCCAAATTGCTGGAGATAAGGTTACCTGCGCCCACTGTTGTCCCACCAATGGTGTTATTGGGGGCGGACTGAATATGCAGGCCATTATTCGAGTTACCCAGGGGCCCATCGCCGGCGGCATTGGTCCCGATGTAATTGCCCTGGACCGTGTTCCCCGTGGCTCCACTATTCAAGATGAAGACGCCGTGACCGACGTTGCCGGAGATAAGGTTGCGCGTCCCGGTCGTCGTTCCGCCGATGGTGTTGTTGGGGGCGTTGCTGATGAAGATACCGTTACTGGCGTTGGGCAGGAAGCCATCGCCAGCGGCATTGGTCCCAACGTAATTACCCTGGACTATGTTCCCTGTCGCGTTGCTGCCGTTGATTTCAAGGCCATCATTGTTGTTGCCGGAGATAAGGTTGCCTGCCCCGGTCGTCGCTCCGCCGATGGTGTTGGTGGGCGCGTTGTTGATAGAGATGCCGTCACCGGCGTTGGGCAGGGAACCGGTGCCAGCGACATTGGTCCCAACGTAGTTCCCCTGGATCATGTTTCCTGTCGCGCTGCTGCCGTTGATCTCAAGACCATTATCATCGTTACCCGAGATGAGGTTACGCGCTGTAGCCGTCGTCCCTCCAATGGTGTTGTTAGACACGTTGTTGATAAAGATACCATTGCCGCCGTTACCCTGGTCGAGGGAGCCGCTGACGCTGGTGCCGAGGTAGTTGCACTCGACGATGTTGCCGCCGTTCGTGCTCAACTCGAGCCCATTGCCGTCGAAACTATTGATAACCAGTCCCCGAACGGTGCTGTTGCCGGCAGTGATGGTCAGGCCGTTTACGCCGGCCCCCGCGCTGCTGCCGTTCAGTTCGATCTTCAGCGTGCCGCTGTTGCAACTGGCGCCGGGCTGAGATTCCCCATCGATGGTCAGCGGGTTGGTGATGGTTGGCAGGGCCGCGGTTGGAGCGATGGTATGCGGCCCTGAACCGGGGATATCGAAGACAATCGAGTCCGCCCCCGGATTGGCGTTGGCGAAGTCAATGGCTTCGCGCAAACTACAGTGTGTGGTATTGCATATACCGTCATTCAGGTCGTTCGTTGTATTGACGAGGGGTTCGACAAAGATGGTTTCAGTGGCCGAATTTTGACCGGGCCCCGGATCGAACTCGGTGCCGGCAACCACGACCGTGTTGGCGATGAAACCTGCTGTAGTGGGGATGACGACAATGGTTAGTGTCGTGGTCAGGTCAGGGGCCAAGCTGTTGACGTTGCAAGTCACGGTATCCGGCGCCGTCTCGTTACAGTCTGAGCTGGACAGGCTGTCATTAAAGGTTACGCTGACCGGTTTCGTATCGGTGACGACCACCCCCGTGGCTGTCGAAGGGCCGGCATTGGTGACTATGATGGTGTAGGTTAGAGTGTCGCCCATCCGTACTGAATCGGCTGAACCGCTCTTACTGATCGACAGATCGGCCTCGGTGTTGACAACGGTATTGATGGTATCGCTGTCGGTTACCCCTCCGGTAGAGGTTACCTCCGCGGTGTTCTGCAGGCTGGGGCCGCTGAAGGCACTGTCGACGGTGACCACCAGGGTGCGGCTGATGGTATTATTCGCCGCAAGCAGGCCCACATCCCAGGTAACAGCGCCCGCGTCATACTCGCCGCTGTCGCTGGCCGAGGCGAAACTGACATTGCCATCCAACGTATCGGTGATAACGGTGTTTGTGGCGTCATCGGTGGGGCTGCCATTGGTGACGACGATGGTGTAAGTCAGCTCCTCACCCGCGTTAACCGGATCGGGATCGGCGCGCTTGGTGATTGTCAGAACCGGGGTGAATGCCAACGCCGGGGAGGTATTTACTGGACCACCAGCGATTCTGGCCCCGTTTAAGTTAGGCATATCCCCCGCAACCGGGGTCGGTGCCGCCTTGGCCAACCCCACAAAATTGATCAGCAAACTAAGCAGTAGCAGGCTGACCATAGCTATCATACTCAACAATTTACGCTTGTTCATTTTCTCCCCCGTTAAGATAACGGCTCTGTAACGACTCTAGCATAGGATTATAGGAACTGAGTATGAATTTAGTTAGAAAATGGTTAGAGAGAATTAAAGCGTCCAAACTACTCAACTTTCTTTGACAAAAACAAAACCCCGGATTGTCCGGGGTGATCAAACTATGATTTATTTATTTGGTTAGTGGTGGTTATATCCGGGTGACATTCAAAGCCACCGGGCCGCGCGGTCTGCGGTTTATGGCAAATTCAACTGTCTGGGATGTTGTCAAATCTTTAAAACCAGTCGCCGGCCTGAACATATAGCGGGTTATCGGCAATGGCCTGATCGAGCCAGGAACAGGTATCCTCATCCGCTGCCAAGCGGCCCAGGCGCCGGGCATCGATAGCGGTCAAATAGCCGCACAGAATCTGGGAAATGGTCCCAATGTCGGTTTCAATTTGAGGCTTAGCGTCATCAGCGGGGCGGGTTTCGGCCCGGCCATCGACCAGACGAAAGATAATCGGTTCTTCGTTGGTGGGAATCAGGGAGTCGGTTACTTTCAGCACCCGTTCTCCCGACTTATGGCGGGCGTAGAAGCGAGCCGTAAAGGCTGCCGGTAAATTGATGACGCGTCCCATCAGACCGGGGGTTACATGGCAGAGGTCGTTGAAGATCCAGCCACGATTTTGGGCATCATCCGCCCAGGGCTCACGTAGCGTGTGACGCAAGAGGGTGTCGGGAGGGGCCAGGTATTCAATGACATCCGCCTCGCTTTGAGCGGCCAGGTAGCCGATTAGGCCCCGATAGGCAGCATCTTCAGCGGCAAAAAATTCGTTGATATGTAACTCTCGCTCTCCTCTTTTACCGGTTTTTATCTCGTAAGCATAGTAGCCCTCTATCATACCATCATTATCAAAGACCATAATGTTAGGCTGCCACTCTTCGATAATATTTTCCCACCATTGGTCGCTGCGAGTGAACCAGCCATTATGCCAGGTCAGTTGGCCTTTGTACATCACCCGCATCATCGGTAAATCGTCGGGCTGAAAGGGGCGAACCTTATGCCCCTCTTCAAAAACAATTAGATTATTGGGGTTGATATGGTAAACGTGCAGATCACCAATGGTGCCGTAACCAAATTTACGATAATATTTGTGGGAAAAAGGAAAGAGAACCGACAGGGCTCGCCCTTCGGCAAACATACGCACAATGGAAAATTCCATCATCTTGCCTGCAGCACCTTGGCGTCGAAATTCTGGCAGGACAATCACGCCAGCCACTGCCCCAACCGTGATGGGAACGCCACTCAACCACATCTGGGCTGGAAACACGGTGGTTGTACCAATGACCTCTCCCTCATATTCGGCCACAATCATATGGGAGAAATTGTAGCGGGGATTGTTCATTAACCCTGCCAATATCTTTTCTTCATCCCCTCCAAAGCCGACCGCCCGCAACCAGGCTATTATTTCCAATTCATCAGGGAGAATGGGTCTAACCGTTATTCGATCGAGCATGATTGCCTCTTTACCCGGTTAAATGGTCAATCATCTTTTTAACTGCTTCATCGGCGGTGCGGACCACCGTGATTAGCTCCTGGTGGACAGGCGAAATATAGTCCTCGTCGATAAAAGCAGCCAGCGTGCGTTGCCAGATACCCCCCATTGCAATAATGGGCCGGGGCGTAATCTCTCCCGTCTGCACAAAACTCCATATCAGGGCCATCTCCGAGAGGGTGCCGATGCCACCGGGCATAACAATGGCTCCGTGACAATGATCTACCAGATAAAGTAGTCGCTCCCGCAGGGTTTGACATTTCTTCTCTTCTATGACCCATTGATTGGCCGGCGTGGGTCGAAATCGCTCCATCTGAGCACTGGTCACCCCAATCACGTGTCCCCCGGCTTCGTTAGCCCCTTGACTGGCCGCAGCCATTACCCCGGAATAACCACCCGTTTGCACCACAAAACCAGCCTGAGCCAGTAAGCGGCCCACGGTTCGAGCCGCCTCATAATCAGCCGAACCGGGCCGGGGCGCACTGCTACCAAACACACTGATGATTTTCTGCTCGCTTTCCGTACTCATTGCCACTCTGCCACCTTGCAACCTTGCTACTCTGCTCCCCTGCCCCCTGTCATACGCCCCTCGGATAAGAGCCCAACACCCTAAAATAGGTGGCAATCTCTTGTAAGTGGTTCAAGGCGTTTCGGCAGCGTTCTTCATATTGGCTGCCAATGAAGTCGATGTAGAAGAAATACTGCCAACGTTTGCCTTGTAAGGGTCTGGATTCTATTTTGGTCAGGTCGATATCCCGCAGGGCAAAAACGGCCAGGCTCTTGAAAAGTGAGCCAGGTATGTTTTCTACGGAAAACACGATTGAAGTTTTGGCCTGACCTTCTGGCACAATTGTTTCTGGAGAGACAATGACAAAGCGGGTGTAATTTTCAGGGTTGTCCTGCATATCGGGCCGGAGGATATTCATCCCATAAATACTGGCCGCTCGTTGGCTGGCCAGACCGGCCCCATCCGTAATGTTCTGCTCTTTGATCATCTTGACGCTGCCGGCGGTATCGTAGGTAGCCACCCGTTCGGCCTGGGGCAGCAGTTTGGTGATCGAGTGCTCACATTGGGCCAGGGCTTGGGGATGAGAATAGACCTTTTTAATATCGGCCAGTGTCAGGCCAGGGAGGGCAATAAGCTGATGGGCAATCGGAATCTGTATCTCGCCCACAATGGATAAGTCGTAGCGCAGGAGTAAATCGTAGTTACGGTGGATACTCCCGGCTAACGAGTTTTCGACCGGTAGCACACCCCGTTCGACCTGGTGATGGGTGACGGCTTCAAAAACACTATCAAAATCGTTGCAAGGGACGGGCTGTACGGAGTCGCCAAAAAAGGCCACCGCCGCAGCTTCACTGTAAGCGCCGCGCTCTCCTTGAAAGGCAACGCGCAAACCGGTCTTACTCATGAAGTAACCTCTATATCCAACACTTTGTAGGGGTAGATATTAATCACTTTGGTATCCATATATTGTGTTTCTATCGTTTCGGTGGGATTGTAAACATGGCGGTGACCGTGAATCAAGTAACGCGGTTTGAAAACCTTCATCAACCATAGAAATGCTTTGAAACCGACATGAGCCCGATCTTGCCCATTGTGAATGCCGTATGGCGGTGAGTGAGTCACCAGCACGTCAAGATAGCGACCGTAGAACAATTTGTTGATGAGCAGGTCGGGGATAAGATAGATCACATTAAGCCACATCTCGCGTTGGGTATGTTGAAAGCATCCCTCTTTGTAGCGAATAGAACCTTCCAGGCCGGCCAGGAGTAACCCTTTTTCCTTATGGGTGCGGCCGTGCAAGTTTACGCCGCCGCCAGGACCGGTAATGGAGGTACCATCGGCCAGATATTCCTTCTCTGGGTCGTGGTTGCCGTGGACGTACACCAGCGGCACGTTCAACATAGACAGGATGAATTCTAGATAGTAATAGGGCAGATCACCGCAGCCTATAATGAGCTCTACATCTTTATGACGTTCTGCAATCTTGGGACTATACAGATGCTCAACGACTTTGTCGCTGACAAATAGGACCTTCACCGATTTTTGTTATTGTTACGTGTCAAGGATCATCTGTCTCGAGGACCTGTGCCAAATTTTTCAAAAACCTGTCAGGTCCACCTAAAATCTGGCACGTACCCCGTTACGAGCCGAGTGCCGGGGATAAATTAACATGACAATAATATCTTAGCTTGCCCGGCCATTTTACCACGAAGCTAACACTATGTCAACGAGTTTACACACTCAGCCAAATGAGCTTTCGGCTTTACCCTGACTTAATCCGGCTTTTCGTAACTGCCTACCCTCATGTCATTCCGAGGAGCGCAGTACCCAAAGGGCATAAACGACGAGGAATCCCCGAAACTTTGGCCCAAAAAAGGTCTACTTTACCAAAACCTTGGGGATTCTTCACCTGTTCAGAATGACATGGTAGGTAGTTACGGCTTTTCTAATTCAAATTCTTTGTGGATGGCCTGGACGGCCTTATCGGCGTCACCTTGGGCCACAACCAGTGAGATATTAAACTCGCTACTGCCCTGGGCAATGGCGATGACGTTGATTTTTTCTTGACCCAGGGCGCTAAAGAGGCGACCACTAACGCCGGGCGTGCCCTTCATACCGGCCCCGACGGCAGCCAGGACAACCGTGTTTTCTTCCCACTTTATCCGTTCCAGGTCGCGCCGTTCGATTTCAAAGACCAATTCGCTTTCCAGGGCTTCGATCACCTTGGCTACATCAGGCGTGGGCACGACAAAGCAAATAGATTGTTCCGATGAAGCCTGGCTAATCATCAGGACGCTGGTATCAGTACGAGCCACAGCCGTAAAAGTTCGACCGGCCACGCCAGGGATACCAATCATCCCCGGCCCTTCCACCGTAATCAGACTCATATTTTTGATGGCGGTCACGGCTTTAACGGTTTTGTCGCTTTCTTTGGCTTCTGCGGTGATCAGGGTGCCGGGATGTTCCGGTTCAAAGGTATTGAGGATACGCACCGGGATTCCGACTCGCCGGGCCGGGCGGATGGCCTGTGAGTGGAGTACTTTAGCCCCAAAGAAAGAAAGTTCGCTAATTTCTGCATAAGACAGGTGGGAAATAGGATGAGCTTCAGGAACCACGCGCGGGTCGGCGCTCATGACCCCGTTAACATCCGTCCAAATCCAAACCTCGTCAGCCTGCAGGGCCCGGGCCAAAATGGTGGCACTATAGTCGCTGCCACCTCGACCCAAAGTGGTTTGAATACCATCCTCCGTGGCCCCGATAAAACCGGTCACAACCGGTACCTTGCCCTGGCTCAGAATGGGCCGCAATCCGGTACGGGTTTTTTCAGCCGTTTGCCCTATACGTGGCACTGCTGAGCCAAACCGGCTATCGGTGATAATCAACTCGGTGGCGGCGATGCTTTCGGCGGGGACACCGACCCGATTAAGAATAGCTGCCACCTGACGCACGCTCATGCGCTCGCCCAGCCCGCCAATAACATCCAGCGCTCGTGGGGTTAGCTCGCCCAACACCCGAATACCGTGACACAACGACTCAAACTCGTCCAGCAAGGCGTTAATTTCGGCCATGACGGTTTCACGTTCCGGGGTTTGACCCAGGAAGTGCAGCGTAGCCTCGCTGTGCTTTTGGGCGATTTCCTGACGAACCTGGTGGGCTGTTTCTTCATCCCCCGTTTCCGCTTTGTGGGCCGAGTCCAGGAGTAAATTGGTCACGCCGCTCATAGCCGAAACCACGATCACCATCTCGTGGCCTTTCTGCCGCGAACTGGTGACAATGTCAACGACTTTTTTCAAGGCGTCCACACTTCCGACAGAAGTGCCGCCGAATTTCATAACAACTAGCACGGTCTGTGCCTCCCTCCATAGTGACTTGAGTTTTCAAAGTAACTACTTGGCTTGCCAGTGTGGAAACCCGGTTTTTCGATCATTTAACCCCATCTCGGGCAATGAACGATTGTTTTGTAGACAACATGTAAGCAAGCTCAACAAAAACCGGGTTTCTTGACGTTGGCTTTATAACGAAAATACGGCCTCTGCCTGGGCAGAAGACCGTATAATAGTACTCCTTGTCGATAAAACAGCAAAAATTGTCAGGCTAATTTACACGAATGCCCGCATGGTGGCCAGACGAATGGCCGCCTCGACCCGCAGGCGTAATTCTTCGATGTCAAAAGGTTTGCTAATGACATCGTGCACCCCCACTTCCAGGGCCTGCAATCGGGCCTGCCGCTCGTTAATGTGCAGCAGCATGACCACCGGAATGTGGCCGGTTAGGGTATCCTCTAACAAGGTCTGGCAAACTTGGCGCGGGTCTTGATCGGTAAACTCATCGCTGACGAGCATAGCATTCGGTTGCCAGGGCCGGGCTGCTTTGACAATATCACCGGCCAAACCCACGGTTTGGACCTCATGCCCATTCGATTCAAAATATATTTGCAAGGTCTGCCGGATATCAGGATCCGGGTCTGCCACTAAAATACGAAACTTTGACGTATCCACTGAATAATCTCTTTTAATTAAATTTTGTTCTAATTCCTGACGCTGAGAGGAGAGCAACGATCTGGCGTTGATAAGTTACTTCTACTTTTGAGTATGCGCCAGATTGCCAAAATGTGCCATAGGAGAATGGTCACAGAGAAGCAAAACGCCGAAGCCAAAAAGGCTTCGGCGTTTTGCTTTACGCAGTTGAGTATTCATTTTTGTGGCATCCTGTATTGGGAGAGAGATTGGTTTTTGATTTGGAGTTTATCCGGCCAGAACGACATAGTCCCAGAATTATATGCTTGTACACCTGTTCTATTGCCAAAGCTACCAAATCTAAGCATCTGAGCTAGAAATATTGTTAGGACAATGCGATTGGGCCCTGCTTAGGTACTATTTTGTAGAATGGAGGCTTTACAGATATACAGATATCGTAAAAACCTATAGAACAAATGGTCAAGCATATAATTTTCCTAGTTCTGACGTTTTCTGTGGTTACTCTATTTATGATTTATTATCGGCTCATTATCAGACAGGGAGTAGCCGTTGGGTCAACAATATGGTAAATTAGAGATTGAAAACTATTTGTAACCAGGAGTA
>DAOUMU010000153.1:0-8484 GCA_034409055.1 Anaerolineae bacterium | reverse complement strand
GCACAATGCCCAGCAGTGGCAGAATATTCCCGGCATAGCCCGGATGCCGCACAATCCGGTATGGGCCACTGTCACACACCACATGCCCTCTATCCGTCTGAATACGTACCGTGCTGGAGAAAAAGCGGTTCTCTACCAATGCCCACACAGCGAAAGCGTATCCGAGCGAGATCAAGATGAAGCCGAGCACGATGAGCCATAGCGGAAATACGGGTGACCAGCCACGACGGTGATCCAGCCCTGCCACAATGACCAGTGGGAAACCTACACTCAGCGCCATCAGCGGAGCAAGCACTTTGTCCCAAGCCTTCGCGCTTTGCATCTTCTCAATATTTTGTCGTTCGGCCAACAACCCCGGATGCCGCCGTTCCGCCCAAATGCGCCCTCCTATGCCGGCGGCAACGATCAGCAGGGAATAGACCCACGCCTGCCACCAACCGAAATCCCCGCCGCATACCAATAGAACTAGTGGGTCATTTGTCATGAACATCGACATAACTTATGGGGCAAAATTCGCCTAAATACAACATCTTGTGGTAAGTACCCTGTCTGTCTAACTGTCACGGGGTTTAACATCACGCTTGACCACAGTAAAGTCACCCTCTATATATAGTATTTACATTAAACAGTGTAATGTCGATAAGCGTGCCAAGTGACCCACTAGTGGTATGGAGAGATACACCACAACTAAACCGATCCACTGGCGAGGGGACACTGTTTGAACCGCCTTTTGATTATCTGGTTTCGATACCATACTATTCCTTCAAACCACGTATCAGTCCGAGTGATCGCGTGCTGCCCAAAACTAAGTTGAGCGGCGCCACGTATAGCCGTGGCTAACCGAACCGGTACTCCACAAAACACCGGTTGCTTTCAAATCAAGCGAGTTGGCTCAGAACCGTTGTCTGATCTCTCCTACCTCAGCCGGCACCCCCTCGCCCTTTCATTCGGTCTGGCGTCCGCTCCAACGCCTTGTTCAAGGAAAACGCCTCTATGGGGTTTTATCCCTTTCTCACTTCTCATTTCTAATTTGCAGCTTGGCCACGTTACGTTGTGCTGGGATACTCTATCATTATAACACAAAAAACGGCCCGAAATATTTCAATTTAAATTTCAAAAAAAATTCATTTTGAATATTTCGAGGTAAGGGAGTTCCGAAATTTAAATCATCCCAAAACTTTCGGCGGCAGCGTGAAGCGTAAAACGAGAAACGTGAGGGTTTATAGCGAAAAAACATCACGTTTCACGCTTCACGTCACTTGCCCTGTGGACCTGCCCTGTGGGTTCACGAGTTGGCTAGCAATATCAAGCGGAAGTTACTTTCTCCCCTGCTGGCAAGCCCAATTCTGGTTTGATGAATTGATAATCAAGTGGGAAGCGGTTCGGGGGTCAGGGCAATCCCATCGGCGATAATGGCCCGGTATAGGGGTAAGCGCATCCGACGCATTTCGTTCCAACGAGCCTGTCCAAATACGCGCGGTGAGAGCACCACGTTATAATCTAACGAAATATCAGAAGCAATTTGCCACAGATTGGAGCGAAATTTGGGGGTCTCAACATCTACCAGGATCAACAGGTCAAGGTCCGATTCGGCATCGGCGTCGCCACGGGCTTTGGAGCCAAAAAGCATCACAACCAGGATGCGGTCAGAAAAGCGCCCGCGAATACGGTCAATATACGCCATAATTGCGGCCTGTTCGTTGGGGAGCAAGCGTGATAAAGCAGGTGCGGTCATTGATAGCCTTTATTTAACAAAATGCTCACGGAAGGCTGCCATAGAAACTATGTATAGTAGGCGCTTATTCCGCTCACATCGACAAAAAATTGTCGATATCTGTTTAGGTTCTGTTGACATTTGCCGATTTCGCACGCTTCGATACGCCTACAAAGGCACTCAGCATGCGAAATCGGTCCAAAAACGCATCCTGAGTAGGTAAACCGTATCGAAGGGGCGTTTTTGGACTAACCCAGTGAAATGTCAACAGAACCTAGCCACACGGACGGAAAAAACACAGACAAAAAGAAAAAAGGTCCGTGTTTCTTCCTGTCCGTGTGGAACTACCCAACAAGGGTCTCATTTTCCAAGCGTAGTCTTGGACAAATGCGTAGAGCCTTCTTATTTAATAGCGTAAGTCACCTGCAACTGAACCGATAGGTCTACTTCGCCAGGGGAGATGGGACCGGCCCCACCGCCGCCCAAGCCTGGGGCTACTGCCGATAGCTCTCTGACGTAATAAGCGCCGCCGCTAATCACTTCGCTAATGCTCACCACCTGGCCGACCTCGACGCCGTGCAAGGCGGCCAGTTCTTGGGCTTCGGCCAGCGCATTGTCCACGGCTTTCTCCCGGGCTTCAGATCTTAAGGGATTGGGGTCGGCTACGCTAAAGTTGACACTGTTGATGTTGTTGGCCCCGGCTTCAATGGCTGCTCCCAGGGTGGTGGCTACCTTATCCAGATCACGAATGGTGACCATCACGTTGTTATTGACGTGGTAAAATGCCTCACCGCCCGGTTCACCCTGGGGACTGTAGGGACGTTCAACCCAGACATTGTAATAAGAGGTTTGAATGTCTGTCTCGGCAATGCCCTGGGCCTTGAGGGCTGCCAGCAAGTTATCCATAGCCTGGGCCGCTTCGCTACTGACCTGCTTGACATCGGGGCCGATAACTTCCACCCCGATATTGGCCTGGGCAATGTCAGGCTTAACCTTTACCGTGCCCTCGCCAATGACGGTGATCGTCCGTGATGAAGCTGCTTCAACGGCAGCGGTGGTGGTCACGTCTGTCCGGGCCTCGGCCACAGGGGCGAAGATATACAATCCAACCAGGCCCAGGACGAGCCCTCCCACCAGCACGATGACAATCGTACTGGCCACAGCGACGATGAACGGTTGATATTTGTTTTTCATGGTTTTTTATCTCCTTTACTGATGGTTTATTTTTGTTGATTTGAACATGTTGGTCCTGTTAGCCAACATAGCGTAGACGACAATCAGGTCAAAGTAGTTCCCCCCGGGATTTTCTGTATGTCATCTCATTCTACACAGTTTTGTTACCGGGTACAAACGGTTGCCAGCCGGATGAAATGTGGTATCATCTTGGGGGTGGAAATAACGACCAACGACCAACGACCAACGACCAACGACCAATGACATTTTCATCTATGAGATGGCGGTTGCTATGAAAATTGCTCTGGCTCACGATTGGCTTAACCAGATGGGAGGCGCGGAAAATGTGCTGGAACGGCTGGTCGATATGTACCCTGGCGCTCCCGTCTTTACTACCATTTATGGTCCGGAGTTGATGCCGGAGGCTTATCGCCGGTGGGACATTCGCCCGACCTGGTTGAATCGAGCGCCGGCGATCCATAGCCATCACCAGCCTTACCTGCCGTTTTACCCACCGGCGGTGATGAGTATGGACTTTAGCGGCTATGACCTGATTTTGTCCAACAAGAGTGGTTTTATCCACGGGTTGCGCCATACCGCTCGGCAACTCCATATCTGCTATTGTCTGGCCCCCACTCGTTACGTGTGGGATTATGGTGGATATGCTGCCCGCGAAGGGTTTGGTTCCTGGCTAGGGGTTCTTATCCGGCCGGTCATCAATCGCCTGCGCCAATGGGATTTTGAAGCGGCGCAGCCACTGGCTCACACTCTTGGCGAGCCAGGCCAAGGGGTTGATCACTTCATTGCCATTTCAAAAGAGATCCAGGTCCGCATAAAAAAATATTACCAACGGGACTCGGTCATCATTTACCCGCCGGTAGATACCAACCGCTTTCGTCCATCTGCCAGCGGTAAGCCACCGGCGGGGGATTACTACCTCATCGTCTCTCGCCTGATTCCCTACAAACGCATTGATCTGGCGGTGCAAGCGCTGAGTCGCCTGGGGAGACGCCTGATCATTGTGGGGGATGGGCGGGACCGGCCGGCCCTGGAGGCAATAGCCGGTCCCTCGGTCGAGTTCAAGGGCCGGTTGCCGGGGCAGACGGTGGTTGAATTAATGGCCAACTGCCGGGCCTTTCTTTTTCCCGGCTTTGAGGATTTTGGCATTGCTCCGGTTGAGGCCCAGGCGGCCGGTCGCCCGGTCATTGCTTTTGCCAGGGGCGGCGCATTAGATACCGTGCTGGAAGGGCAGACCGGTCTCTTTTTCCATAAGCAATCGGTTGAGGCGCTGATCGAAGCGATAGAGCAGTTTGAAAAAATGTCCTTTGACCCGGCCCTGGTTCGGGCTAAGGCGGAGCGTTTTAGCGTAGCTCGTTTCAAACGAGAACTGGGTAATTTCGTCGCTGAGAAATGGCGAGAACTTACCGGCAATGAATTGCCTTGTTGACAAGTTTCTTTAACCATGTTACAATCGGCTTTGTAAGTCCATTGAACTTACAAAGAGGCAGTCACACGGCAATGAAAAAGGCCACGCGACAACAGACCAAAACCCACAACAAGCGCCTGATTCTTAAAACCATTTACGCTCAGGGACCGATTAGCCGGGCTGGCATTGCCCGGTTAACCCATCTAACCCGAACGACTGTTTCAGATGCAGTAGCCGAGCTAATGAAAGACGGGCTGGTCGAAGAGATTGGCCAGGGACCCTCACAGGGTGGAAAACCCCCTATTCTGTTGAGTGTTATCGACGACTCCCGTCACCTGATTGGTATTGACCTGGCCAATAGTGAGTTCCGGGGGGGCGTGATCAATCTTCGGGGAAAGATCATGCGTCGCTGCAACTTGCCGGTCAATGATCGCAATGGCCAGGCTGCCCTGGAACTGGCTTACCAGTTGATTGATGAGTTGGTCGCGGCTACCAGTAGCCCCCTATTAGGGATTGGGATTGGTACGCCGGGGCTGATGGATGCTCGACGCGGCCTGGTTCGCAAAGCGGTTAATCTTGACTGGCAAGACCTCCCCCTGCGAGATTTATTAGAAGCACGCTACAATTTGCCCGTTTACATCGCCAATGACAGTCAGGTGGCTACCCTGGGAGAGTACACTTTTGGTTGTGGTCAGGACATTTCTAACATGGTTGTGGTCAAAGTGGGGCGAGGCATTGGAGCGGGGATTGTGCTTAATGGTCGATTACACTATGGGGATGGCTCTGGCGCGGGTGAAATTGGCCATGTGACGGTTGTGGAAGGCGGCGAACGTTGCCGGTGCGGACACTTCGGTTGCCTGGAAACGGTCGCCAGCAGCCGGGCTATTGTCAGGCGAGCCAGAGCCATTGCCCGGAGCGACCCCCATTCAACGTTGCACCAGTTTGCCACCAGCCCGGAAGCCATCAACACCGGTATTGTGCTCCAGGCATTTGAGGCCGGTGACGAAGCCTTACAGCAACTCATCGAGGAAGTCGGGTGTTATCTGGGCATCGCCGTGGCTAACCTGGTTGGCGTGTTAAATATTCAGCGCATTCTGATTGGTGGGAGTGTGGCTCGTTTTGGCGAACCGTTGCTTGAGCCAATCCGGCGAGAGATAAAGCAGCGATCACTGGCCACGCTGGCTGATGAGACCCATATTGAAGTGACCAGGCTCGGCATCGATATCGTTCTTCTGGGAGCAGCCGCTTTGTTGTTGACCCATGAGCTTGGGCTGGTCTAACTGGTTCTTGTTGCAAAGCCTTGTAGTAGGCGCATCCCCATGCGTCTACGGCGGGTATAGGGATGCCCTGGCTACGTTTTGCAACAGAAACTAACTAATATGTAACAGGGTGAGGTGGAAAATGTCATTAAAACTGGTAAAACCAAGATTCGTCCCCCCCCTCGATGAGGAATTTCGTCCAGCCGTATTAGCCAATCGAGTCTTTCTGAAAGAGGTCGGGGATTCAGGTGGGGGTGTCCCCCTGGTCATCGGTTTGGAGCGGGCAGATGGATTGGTGTCACGTTTTGAAACGAAGGTGTTGCCCGACAATCACCCGCGAGCGGCAGCAAACTTAATGTATGCCGAGCGGTTGGTCAAATTTCTCCTCTGGCAGCGGGGAGGGTGGCAAGTTTACGTGGGCGGTCCCCAGAGTATCGGGGCGTACATTAAAAAATGTTACGCGCCCGATGGTGTACGTGCGTTTGATTTTCAGCTCATCAGCGAAGAGATCTACGAGAGAACATTTACCGTCGTCCCTTGTGGGGCCTCGGAAGTTCCTGCCGAACGGGAGAGTGAGCAACCGCTGGGTCGTCATTTGGACGGTTGTCGGATTGGCTTCGACCTGGGGGCGTCGGACCTCAAAGTGTCGGCGGTTGTCGACGGTGAAGCCATCTTCAGCCAGGAGATTGTGTGGGAACCCCGCCAGCAAAGTGATCCCCAGTACCACTATCAGGCGATTATGGCTGCTCTGAAAACAGCGGCCTCGAAAATGCCCCGGCTGGATGCAATCGGCGGTAGTGCAGCGGGTATTTACATCAATAACCGGGTCATGATCGCCTCCTTGTTCCGGGGCATTCCCAAGGACCGGTTTGGCGAAGTCAAGAATATGTTCCTGCGTATTCGTAATGAGTTGGGCGTGCCGCTGGAGGTGGTGAATGATGGAGATGTCACCGCTCTGGCCGGTTCCATGTCGCTGGAGGATAACGCCATCCTGGGCATAGCCCTGGGCTCGAGCCAGGCCGGCGGTTATGTAACGCAGACCGGTAACATTACCGGCTGGCTGAATGAGCTGGCCTTCACGCCGGTTGATTACAGCCCCGAGGCTTCGGTAGAAGAATGGTCTGGCGACAGGGGCTGCGGTGCCCGTTACTTCTCCCAGCAATGTGTGTTTCGTCTGGCCCCTAAAGCCGGCATTGAAATTCCAGGTGAAATAACGGACGCTGAAAAACTTGAGTTCGTCCAGCAGAAACTTGAAGCAGGCCACGCAGGCGCTACAAAGATCTGGCAAAGTATGGGCTACTACATGGGGTATGCCATTGCTCACTATGCCGACTTCTATGATTTGAAACATGTCCTCATTTTGGGGCGTTGTACCTCCGGGAAAGGGGGCCCCCTCATTGTCAATGGGGCTAACGAGGTGCTCAGGTCGGAGTTCCCGGAGCTAGCTGCCCGGATCAATATTCAACTGCCGGATGAAAAGAGCCGGCGCGTGGGACAGTCCATCGCCGCTGCCAGTCTGCCAACCATTGCTTAGAGAGGAGTTATCACAGGTGTTGATACACCACCAATGATGAAAATATCCGTACCGTAGGGCAAACTTAAGTTTGTCCTACAGGGTCTGATTAGAGAGGAGAAAAAATGAGATTTAGACTCGATACGGCCCAACTATTTGTTCCCGACGGTCTACCCGCCGAAGAGGCCCTGGCCCGGACCACGCACATGGCCATTGGGGCGCACCAGGATGACCTGGAAATTATGGCCATTGACGGTATCCTGACCTGTTTTCAGAGAGAGGACCAGTGGTTTACCGGAGTCGTAGTGACCAATGGCAGCGGCTCGCCCCGGGCTGGCCTGTACAAAGACTATACCGACGAAGCTATGCGAGTAGTACGAATCAAGGAGCAGAAAAAAGCAGCAGTGGTTGGTGAATATGCTGCCCAGGCTCTACTCGACTACCCCAGTGCAGCCGTGAAAGATGGCACCAACAAGGACCCTGTTGAGGATATTGCCTTACTGTTGAAGCTGGCCAGACCGGCAGTGGTATACACCCACAATCTGACCGATAAGCATGATACTCACCTGGGCGTAACCCTGAAAGTGATTGAGGCGGTCCGGAGTCTGCCAGCAGCAGAGCGTCCCCAGCATATGTATGGCTGCGAAGTGTGGCGCGACCTGGATTGGATGGTGGATGCAGACAAAATAGCTTTTAACTGTTCCGCTCACGAAAACCTGCAGACAGCGCTGGTAGGGGTGTTCGACTCACAGGTCAGCGGCGGGAAGCGGTATGACCTGGCCACGATGGGCCGGCGGCGGGCGCATGCCACCTACCACGCCTCACACGATACGGATATCACTACAGGATTAGTTTTTGCCATGGATCTGACGCCGCTCATTAAAGACCCGGCTAAAGACACCCTCGCTTACGTTCAAGCGTTTATCGACCGGTTCGCCCAAGATGTGCGAGAGCGACTTGGCCGTATGCAGTGACGGTTTGGGCAAAAGTGAGGAAGATTAAAAATCGAGGCAAGGAGGTGATAGCAAGTAGAAAAACTGCCAGGCCAATCCGTAATAAAAAATATGTTTCTAATTCCGAAGGAGGAAAGTTTCCATGTTTAAAAAATTTTATCTTATTCTCATAGTAGTTTTGGCCCTGCTTCTGGCCAGTTGTGCCCCCTCTGCAACACCGGCTCCGCCGAGTGAAGAAGAAGCTCCGGCTGCCCCGCAAGAAGAGGAAGCCAAGGAGGAAGAGGCTGCGGAACCTGCGGCGGAAGCGCCCGCCGAAAAAGTAACCCTGACAATTGAAAGCTGGCGTAATGATGACCTGAAGATCTGGCAAGATGTGATCATTCCGGCCTTCAATAAGCATTATCCTGACATTGAGGTGATCTTTGCCCCGACAGCTCCGGCTGACT
>DAOUMU010000152.1:0-30886 GCA_034409055.1 Anaerolineae bacterium | reverse complement strand
TCCCTCATATACGTGTATAGCGCAACTACCACCATATCTTGTGCTTTTGAGCGTCAAGTTAGGCAGTGCCACCGCTACATCTAGTAGCCTTTCGTCATACACGTAGTTCAGGGACACTACCCAAATTTGGGCAATGAATTGTTATCGAAGCGCTCTATGTGGCCCCCCTGGCCCCCCAAAGGGGGGAACTTTTCACCCCCCCTTGGGGGGCCGGGGGGGCTTTTCGACGCGCGGACGGGTCTCACTTCTCAAAGACTGGATCTGCTGAGACGAGTACACTTTCCGGCTGAGGCCGGGGTGTCTCTCTGGCAGTGGCCGGGAGTAACAGGGCCAACAGGGCGGCCAAGATACCAACGCCTGCCCCGGCCTGGATCACAGGGGACAAGCCCCACAGGTCAGCCAGGGCCCCAATGCCCCAGGCGGCGGCAGCCCCTAAGCCAAACATATAACCCATAGTAACCCCGGAAGCAAAGGCTTTGCGTCCCGGCAAAAGGGCCTGGGCAATCACCACTAAAATACTATGTGAGGCCCCCAACAACCCACCGCTGATCATGACCAGGGGGAAAGCTGCCCAGCCGCTGTTGAGTGGCAGAAAATAGAGGGGGATCGAACCGGTCAGGATAGTCATAAAAACGACCTGACGACGACCCCAACGGTCGGCCATATTACCGCCGATGACCCCGGCAATGCCCGAAGCCAGCCAAAATGTACCGGTGATGGCCCCATAAGCCGTCGCTTCCCAGCCCATATCTTGAAACATTTTTGGCAAAAAAGAGACAGTCCCCAAAAAGACCCAGGAGCGTAAAGCGATCAACGCAGCCAGCAAGCTAATGGCCCCCCAGCGCACTGCCTCTCTGGTTATCAGGCCTGCTTCGCCGGCCCCATGGGCTGTAACAGCAGGTTGGGCAAAAGCGTGACGCATCGTATAAGCCATAAAAAGAAGCAGCAGTATGGTTAAGAAGGCCAGAACGTAAATGCCAATAGCGCCCGTATTATCCAAAATCAGGCCGGCCAGCACCGGCCCGGCAGCCAGTCCCCCTTGTCCAAACAAAAAGAACACGGCGGTAGCCGTGGCCGCCCGACCGGTGATAGCGGTTGCTGCGTGCATCGCTCCCTGGGGGTGAAAAGCGCCCGAACCGACGGCGGCCAGACCAAACGGGATTAAAAAGAGGAGAAAGTTATTACTTTCTTGGGCCAGGAAAACCGCTAAGGCTAAAAAGCTCACCGTCCAGGCCACGCTGACCTGCCCCAGCCAGCGGCTGCCTATTTTATCGGCCAGCCAGCCGAAGAGCGGCTGCGTAACCGCGCCGAGGAGTTGATAAGTGCCAATGGCCAGACCGATCTGGGCCGCCGTCAGGGCCATAGGCACGCTCAAAAATGTGACCACCACCGGCCCCATGCTGTTAAAAACGTCAATAATAAAGTGACCCAGCGTCACCGCCAGGTATAGTTTACTGCGGAAGAGTGACATGATGCTGACCTTCTCAAAAAAGATGGATTCGTTAATTATACCCGGCTTTGGGTGGAAAACAATCGGGGGTGTTTCAAATGTCTCATCCTGATGCAGACGATGGTGAGCCAGCCAGAGGATTTTGATGAGCTTGCCTGATCTCGATCAACTGCTACAAAGACTGGTAGAGTGGCACATTCAGACCGCCCGGCTTAAGCACAGGTTGGGCTTAAATCGTGAACAATGGCGACCCGGCAAGCGGCTAAAACTGCTATTGGTTGGTTACAATGGGGCGTGCAACACGGGGGCCGATGTGCGAGTGACGGAGATCATTCGCCAGCTTCGCCACATCATCGGCCATGAGGCAGTTGAGTTAACCGTGGTCACCTTTAACCAACAGCGCTCAGCCGGTTATTTCCCCGGCACTCGCCAGGTTCCCCTGCCGTTGCCCCTGCTGCCGAAATTTCTCTTTCAGGAGTGTGCCCGGTATCATGGCGTGGTGGCCAGTGAAGGCTCCATGTTCAAGTCCAAGTTCACCGATGTCCTTTCCATTCTAATGGGGGGCGCCCTGGGTATGGCCAATGCCGAGGGCAAGCTCAGTGTGGGGTATGGGGCCGAAGCCGGGGTGATGACGGCCAGTTTACGGGCCTTTGTCCAGCAGTATTGCCGGGACTCGTTCATCATTTGCCGCAACGAACCCTCCCGGGCCGTCCTGCATGAGTTGGGCATCCGGACCACGATTGGCACCGACACGGCCTGGACCTTTGCACCGGCCCCGCCGGAACGGGGGGCTGCATTACTTCAGGCGGCCGGTTGGGATGGCAGCCAACAAATTCTGGCCGTCTGCCCCATCAATCCGTTTTGGTGGCCGGTCGGGCCGAGTGTGCGCAAGTTCATCGGCCGCTACTTAGCCGGTAAGTACAAAGACCAACATTATTATTTGACCCACTTTCACCATCACTCGGCCGAAACAGAACGTAAATACCAACGCTATCTGGACGGCCTGGCCGAAGCCAGCCGCGCTTTTAGCCGCGAACGTCCTCTTTTCACCATCGTCGTCGGCATGGAACGGTTAGACCGCCGAGCTTGCCAGCACCTCTCGGCCCGCCTCTTCCCGACGCCGCCCTGCTTTATCAGCGACGCTTACAACATCTATGACCTGGTCAGCATTTTGCGCCACTGCTCGTTCATCGTCAGTTCCCGTTTCCACGCCATCGTCAGCTCGATGCCGGCCCAGGTCCCTTCGATAGGCGTGACTATGGACGAGCGAATTCGCAACCTGATGCACGACCGGGGCCACGCCGACCTCCTGCTGGAGGTGGCTGACCCCGATCTGGGGGAGAAGCTTTTGTCCTGCTTACGTCGCCTGGAGCGTGACAGAGAGGCAATCTCGGCCGAGATTGGCCAGGCCGTACCCCGCCACCTGTGCCTGATGGGCCAGATGGGCATGGCTTTTATGGACGAACTGATCTGCGTCTATCCGGAGTTTCCCCGGCCTAATCTCCCCCGATCGTGGGAGGCTTATTTGCCCCCCCTGCCGCCGGTGGTGAGGGGGTTGGTGGAGGGGGGTGGGTGAGTGTTTTTGGGAGAGGGGGGTGGTTTGTCACTTCGCTTGACCGATTGTGATTTAGGTCAGTGGGGCTGGTATTTTACAGATTAGTAGAGCTTTACCACTGACTCACGTCCATCCTACTATAAGCCCAGTCGGGTCCAACACCAGCATTGGGGATGATTTCTCCTGGGTAAGTAATTTACTCGGGTAAAGTGGGAGATGAAGCTTTTGAGGCAAAATTGCTCCCCCTAATGCTCAGGTGGTGACCAGTTTGTTGAGTAAACTGGAACCTGACTCCACCTGGACTAAAGCAGGCCAGAACGCAAATATGATTGCCTGCGGTCAGCAGCACATCGCTAACTGCCCTTACCCGCTCGCTTTGGCTCTGGAGCGTTTCCACACCCTCAGTGGCCTCAATCACATCGCCCTGATTGCTTATCGAGACGATGGTCAATCGTTGACCCTGTCCACCTGGTTTGACTTTTACAACGCCCGGTAACTCATCGAGACTGGGATCAAGGAAACCATTGTTGTCTTCAAAATGCACCCCCTCAAGATGCGTTCTGCAGGCGGTATCGCTCTCCAGGAGCAGTTCTCTCTGTTTGCCGCCAACTTTGTCCGTTGGGCAGCCGAGTGGCTGCGTCAGCGCGTATCCTTCAGTATCCCTCGCTTCGATGATACCTTGGAACGGGTCAAGGTTATGGTCCGGGTTGCGGCTAACACCAGTGTCTGGGTGATTGGAGAGGACGATTGTTTATTGTTAAAGTTCGACGGGACGGCAGTCTACCCAAGCGTAGAGCTCCGTTTGGCAGACGACTGGCGTGTTCGCCCCCCAATCCTGCCCCGAAAAGTTCACAATTCCGACTTTAGAGACGATTTTGCTCCTGGTTGCACATAACTTATGCTAATGGATTTACTAACACTTTGCTTGCTTTCTCCGAATTTAGCCGCTACATTGTGACCGATTTTGGTAATGTTTGGAGTTTCACTATTACGAGGGGCTTGTTCCTCAGTCTCCGATTCGGTTTTATCATTCCTCACTTTTTCATTCCTCACCTCATCAAGAGCATCTTCCAAAAGTTGCTCCAAAGTTGTGTCCGTCTCACTGCCAATCGGTTCATCTGTTTGGACTGCCCGTACCCAAATGCGTTTTGGTTTTTGGCTATTACCAAGGTTTACTTCAAAACTAAAGATCACCTCTGGCTCTTCAATGACAAAAGAATCCCAGTTGATGGAGATATCCGGATCATTGCCAAAACGTGTTTGTAAATCGTAGGGAGGCTTATCAAAAGGTAGTTCTGCACCCTCAGCAACAGCCCTAGCAAATTCTATAGCGAAGACTCTGGCTTTGGCAAAAGGCGGGAACCATTCCTCTTGTAGCACAGGAGGCGGTTTCTTACGGCCATCTAATAGTGCACCGAGTCCCTCTCCTTCATCTACGGATAAAGCCTGTAGCTTACGCTCATAGGCATCTCTACCTAACTCACCAGGCTCCTCTGTAATTAAGGCTTTTTGTCGGATTACGACGTGAGCTATTCCCTCATTATCCAGTAACTCGGAGATTCTTGCGGTATGGGCAGCACCAATGATCATGCCGATGGGCGCTTCTGGATGTTTGTCAAGTAAGGCTATGGTCTTATCCACCATCGTATCGCTGCGGCTAGAGGCGACTTCAAAGAATCGCCTGTAATCCTGTAAGTTTGCTTTTAAGTCTGCATCTATTTCCGCGTTTACCTCGTCGGCTTTTGCCTCAATCTCTTCTAAAACCTTTATCAGATCTTCAATAGGAACAACTGCGGCGCTATCAGTGAGCGTTTCATAGCGGCTTTGGACCCAAGGGTCTTTACTGATAGCAAACTCAACGGCTTCCAAAATCCTATCTGCCTCAAGAAGTTTATTGAGTTCAGCAACATCATTTTCGCTTAGTGATGGTAAGGCAATATAAAAGAGATACAAAGTTGGGGCTGAACCAGTGTCTTCTCCAAGTTCAACTTTGTATTCTTTAGCGATTTCTATGCCCTGAACGATGACATCAGGTAAGGCTAGAGCCATAAACTCGGCATTGCTAATTTCTCCTTCCTTGAGCATTTGGACAGCGACATCTGCCAGAGTCGCACTGTCGGAAAGTTGATGATACCAGGAAGCATCCAGGGAGCCATCGGTTTCTAATGCGCCTTCCAGGGCAATGTATCTCATATCATAATCATTGTAAAGTCGCACTAACATAATGGCGGTTTCGAGCTGGCCGGCTCTAGAGTTATGTCGCTCTTCGAAGATAATTACTTTTTTATCGGAGACACTGTTTCCAACTAAGCTTATTTCTCCTAGATCACCGTCGATAATATCTGCAGCGATCTTAGCAATCTCACTCTCTGTGTCTTGAACTGCTTTGCCAGTCTGGTCAGCGATAGGGGTGGCTGTAGGGGCTGAGAGGCCGCAAGCACTGATAGGCCCGCTAAATAGTAAGAGCAGCAGCAAAGCTACTAGCGACCAGTTAAACTTTGAACTGTTAAATTGTGTTCTCATTTTACAACCTCCAATAATATTTAGACTCGATTTATCTTAGCTTCAGCCAGTTTCTTGGCATCTTCAATGCCTAATAACGTGTAAGGGTCAACATCTTGACTGATTAATTGTTGTCGAATTCTATCTAAGGCATCTTTCGCATCATCCCCTCCAATCTCACCAATCGCTACCGCTAGCCAATATCCCACAGTCGGATTTGGTTGTTTGAGTAGTTGGGCTTCTAATAAGGGAATAGCACCTGGTTCGCCCAGTCGTCCGAGCGTCTTGGCAGCTTGAATATGATCTGCATCTTTTTTAGATTTGAATTTGTTCATAACCGGTTTCACCAGATAGGGGAAGAATGCTTCATATTGTTCAGGATTTATTTTCCGTATCTGACGCACTAATTGTTCAAATTGATTATGATGCTCGCAATAGCCAATCAACAGGCGTTTTCGCTTCCGAGTTGTCATCCCTTCGCTAAAATCTTTGTAAACTACTGGGAAATAGTCCTGGCATAAATCATTTAAATCGCTAGCATCCAAGGCGATGGTTAATAATTCCCGTATTGCGGCAGTATCAAATATCCTCTTCGGTAGCAGTGTCTGCCCGATTTCATCAGTGAGAGATTTGTGGGTATATTCCGAGATTTGTTGAGCTTCAGTGCCAATACATAACTCATCGAAGGTTGTACCCAAGACAGATACAGCTAATTCATTCAGGCGTTCGATGATTTCACTTCGTTCCGCTCTGCGTGTCTCGGTATCGCCGTGTCTTCGAGATTGAGCTATATTCTCCTTCAACCGGTGTTGATAAACAAGTGCATCGCTATAGCGAGGATGTTGTTGTCCTATTCGGTTTAGCAATTGGCTTAGTCCAGTTTCATAAGAGGAATAAACGTCACCTTGTTGAGCGCTAACTCCTGCCGATATAGGAAGCCGGTCATCAGCAATGTTAGTCGGGGCAACCTTTATTTCATCAAAGATGGACACACCTGCTTGGGATGGTGATGTGTCTGGCTTGGGTACAACATCAAACTGAAGTGTAGTGTGTAGAAACCCTTCCTTGGGTGCAGGGAAGGCGTTAGCATGCACATTGATCTCATACTTACCTGGACGGTTGGCATACAACGTGATTGGAATTGCCTCACTTGAATTTGCCGGTAGGGGCGATACTGTAAGCTTGCTAGGTTGCACAGTAATACCAGGCGGTACTTCATCAAGGCGGATTATAGCTTGCTGATAATTCACAGAGGAGGTGTTATGCACAACTAACTGTAAGGTGTTGTTCCCCTTGCAAATCATCTTACCCTTTTCAAAGGTTATGTTTAGAGAATGGTGGTTTGTCATAAGTTTTCTGATTTTTCAAGCAGTCTGTTTTAGGGCTCTTTTCGTTTTAGTATTTTTTTGAAAGAATCAATTTTCTTTGATAGCCATTCAAAGAACTGGTTAGACTGAGTGATCACCTCTCTTACTAATAGACCTAACCCCTTTATATGGTCACACTCAGGACAGTGATACGCAATAGGTGAGCCAGCAAAAGCAGAGTCCCAGCCCCACTTGCAGCAATTAGGACCATTACACAATGGCTTTCCACAGTGATGGCATACATACTTTGCTTCATTTGTACAACCACTATAGTTGATGCTACATAGCAGTTCTTTTTTGGCCATGATCAAAGTCTTATTGCAAGCCTTCTAAGGAGTTCCCACTTGTCAATCCACTCATAACCTGGAATTTCTATCATTGGCAACTCTCGTTGTAGACATATCTCCAAATGTTCTGGCACCTTCGGAATTTGTTCATCTTCGCTGCTAAGAACAACAAAAACATAACCTTTTTTTAAATTATTGTCACCGGTCAAGATGATAGCTACTTTATCCAGATCATACTCCTCCTGAAACTTTTTCTCATCTTGCTTTTCGAGTTGCCAAGCAAAAATAAGTCGACCTTGATAGTCAATTTGCCTACTTTGATAGGCGGCGATTTTTATAATGCCTTTAAATTCTTTGCATTTTTCCTTCAACTGCTCAGGGGTTCCCGAGTCACCCATTTCAATATAACTGCGCAGAGTGAGCTCAAAGGTAAGTACACCTTCGCAATTAGGCCGACTGTTTTGGGGACCTTCTCCCGAGATTACCAGGTGTAGATTAGTTGACTGCAAAGCATTCAAGTAACACTTTCCCCTAATTTCCCAGTAACGAGCACGATTACTCCCTATATCGGTTTCTATGACATAACCAGGAGTTTCTGTGACCTGCTTGATGAAAACTTGTTTTTCGGTTAATGCCTCAATAACCGCATTCACTACTTGGTGAGTGGGGGCAACCAGCAGTTCTTCTTTATCTGTTATCTCTATCTGGATATCTTTTTCTTCTGTCTGGGTATCTTTCTCTTCTAACAGGTCTGACACTGTTTGCACTTGTTGGGAGGAGAGATATGAAGTGTTAATACATAGTTTGCCTTCTATTTTGGTATTATGCTCAACGGTTGGAGCCAGCCAATGTTTCTCATCATTACCCTTTGTAGAGAGACGTAGTCCATTTGTAGGGCGAACCATATGCTTATTTGGTGCCCCTAAGTCTTGCGCTACATATAATTGAGAGATTGTCCAATCATCGATGACAACACTATATTCTCCTCTAAACTCTATACCATCTTGGATAACCTGCTGAAACTCAACAAAAACAGAAAAGGAGGGCTTGACATCAAGTGAATTCTTGTACCATCTGATCACCCGTTCTTGTTGATCAAAATGACCATCAGTATACTCGACTTGATAGCCTACCGGAATATTCAAAATCAGCGAGTTAAGAATGGGTTTGCCTATTAATCCCTTCTCTTCTGCTTTTTTCTCTGTACTGCTTTTGGCATATTTTAGTTTTAGCTTGACCGCTATCTCTAAGATTATTTCCAAACGATAACCATCTTTCACTCTCCGTGATTTAATAAGGAGAGGAAATTTCTTGTCGTACGGAGGACCAATCTGTAATGCTTTCGAGTGAATCCGGTATGGTTCAACCAGGTAGAAATTTTTTGATTGGCGACAGTGAGTTTCAAATGTATTAAGTTTAATGTCTTTGCTAAGAAATAGTAAATTTTTGCTATGTTTCAGCCCCCTAGATTTCACGAATTCAATATTTTTGAGCGTCTCAAGTGCAACGAAGCCGGCAAGAAACTTCAAAGGATATTTTGGTGGTGGTGCGCTTTCGTATCGTTCTAGGTCAACCGGACTTACGCTCAACGTTACCAGAATAGCCCCTTCAGCTATCGGGGCAGGGAATAGATATTCACTACTATCTATATTAAAATTGGCTTCTACACGCTCCTGCACCTGTATCTTAACTTTTGCATATAGAGGTAGCAGTTCTTGAGGATATTTCACTCTAATAGGAAATAAGCGATCTGTAAACCACCTGACCAAGCTAATGATGATAATTGTCCCTCCAACAAATAATCCCCTCTGAAGCCAACCGAAACCTGGCCATATTGCTAGAAGAACAATTAAGGCTAATATTGAATTTATCAGAGTTAATATTGACGAAATTTGAATGTCCCAATGGAAACAATCTCGACAATGCATCCCTTGTTTTAACTTTTTGTCCAATGAAGGCTGCAGATATGCAAATACATTATCAGTAAAAAACCAGCCTAATGTTTTCAGGCCACATTTTTTACAAACAAAACGTCCACAATGATGGCAAATGGCTTCAACTCTTGGACTATAACAGCGATAGCATTTGACCACACTCAAATCGCTTGCCTCAAGACTGTTAGAAGTTGTCAATGTCATTGATTTATCAGAAGCTTTGATTAGCGCTTGGCTGTCAGAAGGTACCGATAAATGATTTCGATCCATTCTTTAATTATTTATCTTTTGAAATACGTTTAAGTAATTTGATAACGAATGTAACTAAAGCGTTCTTCGAGTAGTCGTTGTAGATGGTTTAATAAAACCGACAGTTCTTGAAATGGCTTCCCTGTTTTTCCCCCATAAATGGTAATTCGCATCTTCCCCGTCTGTAGTCGCATCCTGTCAATACGATGACTTTCCTTTCGTTCGCGCCTTATGTTCATCAATTGACCTTCTATATATAACCTAACCCACATTTTGGGCTTGAAGCCTGTAATTATGTATCCGCCATTATCCATCACGTATTTCACGAAGTCATCAGTCAGGTAGATTGCCCAGTCATCTAACTGAGGATTTGCAGGTTTCACTGTAATATTCTCAAAACCTAAGTCAGCCAACATTTCTTGAATGTCTTTCAAGCGTTCGCCATCGGGCTTGACCCCTTCAAATTCAAGTTTGCGTGAAGTTTTAAAAAGTCTACGTTGAAAAACGGCACCAAGTATGATGTCAAATTCGAGTTGAATCTTGCTCTTCTTCTCTATTACTGGGAGACCTCCTTGGGGGCGAGGCCTCTGCTCCCCCAAAGCGTTAAAGTAATCTATTTCAAGACCTGATTTTAACTGTTCTTTAAGTTCAACCTGAACTTGCCCACCGATGTTCTTCTCACGATATAACTCTACTGGGCGATTTATGATGACCGGCAGAGTCATCTTAAATTTGTGATTAGGTGTCGGCCAAAACCAAATTTTTTCTGACCACTTTATAACCTGCTTCTGGGGATCATAACGTACACCATGCGACTCGCGTGCATTGAAATCATGCCATTTGAGGTTTGCATAGGAAATAACCGGTCGAGTTCCTATAAGGGGGTAATGTGAAGTGCAGTGGTCTTTTATGAGTTTATATGTCTCATCAATAGTTAGTTCTTTTGGTTTTCCATTCTCCCAACTGTAGACAACTCCATCAACACTGTAGATCACGGAAGAAGTTGGTTTCACCCTAATTATCCACCCGTTTTTTCTTGGTTCGGGGTCAACGTCTCTTATATCCAAGTGAGGTTGCCAATGTTTAGTAGCTTCTTTGAGGGTTTTTTCTAGAAAGTCTTTGTTACCGTTCCGTTGGTCTCTCAAAAATATTCTTCCTCCAGCAGTATTAGCCAAGGCAGAGAGCGTCTTAGCTAGCTGGTTGGCATTATCTCTCTCTATGATTTCATCCACCTCCTCGATACTAGACTGAGGGTCACTCTCAATCCTAAGATGGTTTGGCCAGTGACTAGATTCACGGGGTAACAGCATAGGGACTGGAACGACAACCAATGGCTTGCGATTTAGCTTATACTCATATGGCTCAAAAATTGGAATAAAAGGTGTGTATCGAAAAGTAGCTTGTAATAGGCGCTTTTTCAGTATTGTAACATCCCCTAATTTATCTAAGAGGATTAATAGATAACCACCTTGCCTGAGCGCAAGAACTTTGAGTTCGTTGGCCAATTCACTTATCGGATGAAGACCCTCCAAGCAAATAATTTGTTCTTGAGTAGGTTGTTCTTCTTGTTCCCTGTTTTCTTGCTTTTCTTTGCTGTCTTTTTTACCTTTTCGTACTTTTTTGTTTTTGCTATTTTCTTTGTCCGCTGATCTCTTTTTCTTTCCTTCTCGCCACCAACGTTCGACTACTTTCCTGGGAACTTTATTGTCCGCATTAAGATCAGGTTGCCCACCATCTATCACCAGATCAATTGCTAATAGTAAAATCTCATCGTACTTAGAGTATAACTCTTCTAACAATATCCGTGTTTCTCTGTGGTTCGTCGTTTCATCCGTCAACTTAACATCACTTAGACGAATTAGTGGTGACTCTGGCTTTTGTAACGGATACTTGTAAGTTAATTTATATTTTTTACTCTGAGCCAACTTCTGCTTTAGACTATTAATAGGGATTTCTAATTTGAGTGTTTTACTTAATTGTTTCTCTGAAATGCTCGACTTTGGATAATTTCGTAAGGCTAAATGCCCTACTTGAGCCATTTGATAGTTCTTACTATGTTTTTGTGCATCTTTAATAGCGGCGATGCCAAAGCTTTTCTTACCCAGCCGTTTTCCTAACAATATATGCTCAATTTGCTTGTTTATCCAATTTAACGGTCCCCAGTTGAAGAATCGTTTCCAGCCGTTGCTGAGCTTCTTGAACAATATCCATTTATCACACAATCCCTCCCAGAAAACGCGTAATTTCCATCTAAAATCACGTAGTTCACCATCGTATAAAAACTCAACTGTAATTTCACTGTCTGCCCCTGTAAAGGACATATAAATATAGTCAGATATTTCAGCTTTATAACGATAGGTTTCAGTGATAGATATTTTTTGGGGAGTCGTTCGTACAAAGACATTGGGCCGGTTAGCTACCATAAGTCTATCTCCTGACTATTGCCCCTCGTGCAAAAGGTGTCAATGTACTAAATGACCTTCAAGTAACAGGTATTCTGAGTAAAATGGAGGACATCATGATTTACATAGATCATTAAAAGATACCCTCAATACCGATAAAGCAAGTTCATTCAACTGGTCAATAATTTCAGCCCGTTCTGCCTGGCGATCAGAAGTATTGCCAAATCGCCGTGAACGCCTGAGGTTTTCTGTTAGTCGCTGTTTATAGATAAGAAAATCGGAATATCGAGCATGATCCTGTCCTATCTGATTCTGCAATCTCTCCAACCCGATTTCAAAGGGAGAGAAAAAGTCCAAGTAAGTAATTTTTTCGGGATGATTATCTGTAGAATGTGGGGTATCTTTTTCAGATGAAGTTAATTGACTGTTGGGTTGTACCAATTCCTCTTCTGTTTGGTCAAAACTTACTGACCCCTCCATTACCCCCATCATCATCACCACCGCCGCTCCCCAAAAAGCCACCTGCTTGGGCAGCGGAGCCGGAGCCTCATCCATCTCATCCAGGTTCTTAAACCGCAACGCGCCCAGCAGATAAAGCGCCAGGCCCTGATAATACTCGGTCCAGTCATCCGGCTGCCAGAGATACTTCTTGGCCATCTCGCGAATTGCGGACAGGATCACCCACGGTCTCTCCAAAGCGGGATTAGGGGGAGCGACGGTCTGACCGGGCTGGCAGATAGCTTGATGTAAGCGTTGGTAAAAGGCGTAGATGGTTTCCGGGGGGAGGTTGTGTTGGTGCAGGAGTTCCGGGATGAGTTTGGTCACTACCTCGGTTTCCAGGCGCAAGAAGTCGTGTAAGACGTGGTCCCAGCGGGCTTCGGCAAAATCGATCAGGCTGACGTCGCGGGTGTCCGGGTCAACTATAATGTTTTCCAGATTTAGATCGCCGTGGATGCAGGCTGTTCTGACATCACGGGTCTCTTGGAGGATGGCCGGCCACTGGATCAGGGGGTTTGGCAGGGCAGGTCCCTCCGGCCAGGAGACAGTCTCACCGGCTAGATTAAATTCTGGCCCCAAGGCCCGTCTGACCTCGGCTTCCAGTCGCTCCTGGCGCGTCTCGGTGACCAGGCCCTCAACCGGGGCCATCACCTGGCCCAGCCGGTCACTGTCGAGGGTTTCAACCGGTTTGAGCCGCAGGCAATAAGAAGCCGGGGCGTTGCCGATGGGCCGGTTGAGGGTCACAGACCGGTGTTGGGGATCGACTTTGGTGATGACAAAGCCGGCCACGTGCACCGGATCACCTTGCTTCAACGGCCGGTCAAGCGGTACCGCCGGACTGAGCAGGGTGGGGTTGTCCAGGCCGGGGCTGGGTTTAATCAGCAGGTTAACCGGTAGAATACGATCATACCCTGCCTGCAGGTGAAACTCGAACCTGGGCGAGGCCTGTTGTAGAATCTGTTCGAGCCTTTTGAACAGCCGCTTGAGGACAAAGCGGATGTCCTTAAGACTGGCCCGGCGGAGGTAGCTGTGCATGCTCTCTATTTCAAACGTACCACCGCCCCCCATCAAGGCGTAGCGCAAGCCGGCCCACCCACCGCCTGGCCGTAGAACCGGGTCACCTTGAATGGGAGCGGCGTCGGGCAAACGATAGCGAATACAATCCTGATAAGCCTGCCACTCTTTTTCAATCAGGCTGACGGGGGCCAATTTAACCACGGTCCGTAGTTGGGCCGTCCTGGTATCTACAATGGGCCGCACCATGAAAATACGGCTGCCGCTGAGACCGGTTCCAAACTCGGCATTAATGACCAGCCGCTGGCAGTTATCAAACATGGTTTTCAGAATCGTCTCTGCCTCAGCCGGGAGCGATAATTGTTTTGGATTTTCAATGGTTGGGTTACGTTGGGGGGGCGTTTGCCACTGGATGTTGCCGGGAGTAGGAGGGGGGACAGAGAAGGGCTGGCCGGTGGGCAACGTGGCCGGTCCGAACCTGGTGTCCGGGACAGGGGTTGTTTTTTCGACGATGTCGGCTACTTCTTCGGCGATAGTTGCCAGGTCTTGGTCGACCTGGCTGTCACTACCACTCCAAACGGGTCTGCCATTTTTCGGTTTAACGTTCATTTTACTTAACCAATCAACCTTTCTCCATGCACAGGCTTTAGCAATTACCGGAAAAACAGTTAAGCCCTCACGCTGGCGACGTTTCAGCAGTTTGGGCACTTCCTGGCGTAAAATAAAATCTGAATTTAAAAAATTAGCCGTGATCAGGAGCATGGCCACACTGGCCCGCTCCATAGCCCGGCTAATTTCTTCGGCCCAATCGTCGCCTGCGCCCAGGCGATCATCACTCCACAGATCGATTAAGCCGATCTGTTGCAAAATACCCAGGTGAGATAACAGGGCCTCTTTTTCTTTTTCGTCTTTGTGACTGTAGCTAACAAAAACTGTCGGGGGGACTTTTCGGGGATGTTCATTTGTGGCATAGGCGGCGGTCTGGTCAGGGGGGGGGATTGATTGTTGGACGGCACGCTTCTCTCCTTTACCAGCTTCTTCTGGCTCTAGATCTATTCCCCCCAATTTATGGCCGATCATTTTCTCTACATCGGACCGGTGAACCCGCCAGCCGCGCCCGGCTTTAAAGGCCGGCAATTTGCCCTGGTTGCACCAACGCCAGACGGTGCTCCGGCTCACTTTGAGATAGTCGGCCACTTCTTGCACGGTTAAAATCTGATCCATTGGAAAAACACCTTTCGGGTTACATGTAATAACGAGTCGCCCAGACCATTGCCAATTTACAGAAAAAAGGGCATAATACAGTCTCAGTGGATCCAATCTTCAAGCTCGGATTATGTCATTCTGAGCAACCAAAGGGAGCGAAGAATCTCCTATTTCGCCTTGAATTTGTCCTCATTGCTGGAGATTCCTCGTCGCTTCGCTCCTCGGAATGACATTTTTGGACAAATGTCAACAGGACCTAGTTCTTGTTGCAGAATCTTGATACGTCTACGGCGGGCATAGGGATGCCCTGGCTACGTTTTGCAACAGAAAAGAAAAAGCAATAAAAAAGAGCTGTTATCGACACAGCTCTTTTTTTGTGGCTCATTCAAGGGGGGAAATCTTTTCTACAATTTGGGCATACTCATCGACCAGAGTTTCTGCTTCACTTTGAGATTCAGCCTCGGCGATAACCTGGAAGAAGGGTTGGTCCGGGTCCGGGACAATTAAAACCCACCGATCCGGGCCAAGGTTAATCCTTACCCCATTAATCGTCGAATGCTTATGATCTTCAAATTTTTCGTTGATAAGACGCATGACTCTGGCTTTGGCTTCCCATACACACGAAACCTTTCGTTCAGCAATATAATAGGGCGGTAGATTAGCGACAACGTCGCCCAGGGAGACTTTCTGGGTGGCTAAAAATTCTAGTGTTTTGGCCAAAGCCATCAGCCCATCAACCGCACAGTGAAAATCTGGAAAGATAAAGTTGCCTGCGCCATCAGCGGCCATTAATACATTTTCAGAGCGGGTCGCCTTTATCAAGGTATTGAGGTCAATATCTGTGCGGATAATTTTTCCATTATAACGTTTCGCCAATTTTTCAAATAGATTGGGCAGGTTAACCGGAACAGCAATCGTGCTACCTGGCGCATCACGAAAAGCCATTTCAACCAGAGCCGCGCATGCTGTTATGTCCTGTAAGAGATACCCCCGATCATCCACTAAAAATATTCTTTCGCCCCCAGGATCTAAGCGCACGCCCAATTGGGCCCCCAAGGCCGTGGCCACAATCTGCAACTGTTTAAGGACGGTTTGAAATTTGGTTTGTTTGGGATATGTTTTCTCGATATTGGCATTAAGGGCGACAACGTTGCAATGTAAGGCGTCAAGAATGGCCGGTAAAACGTTGGCAATGGGTGTGTCGGCAAAATCAACGACCAATTCAAAGCCAGCTTCTTGAATGGCTTTCGTATTGAGGTGTTTTAGAAAATCCTCGACATAACGTTCTTTGGCTTGATGAGCATATTCGATACTACCGATATCGTCCAGATAGACGCGCCTGAAATCTTCCCTGAAAAATACATGCTCAACGGTTCGCTCTTGGTCTTTATTTAAATTTAAACCTTGACTATCTACAAAGAAGATGTCTACCACCCGTTGATCAAGAGGTGAGAGACGGACGTGAACACCTCCTTGGGCTTCACAAATCCTGGTATAGTAGCGGGCCACCGGAATGGGTTGGCTGCCCAAATCCCACACATTTACCCCAGAAGAGGGCAAGCCGGAAATAATAGCCCGCTTGATCATCCGTGGACTGCGATGCATGTCCCGGTTGATGGTAGCAATTGAGCCTTTGGGCAATGTTGCGCCAAAGGCGGCCCCTAATTTAGCACTAAACTCGGGCGTTAAGTCGATGTTAACGACACCGGTGACCCCGTAGTGCCCAAACAGTACCCGTCGCCCCTGAGAACCCCAAATAATACTGCTATTGACTGTAGCCCCCGGTTCTACCTCTTTACCGGGCCAAATTTTTACACTGGGATGAATAATGGCGCCTTCACCAATAATCGTGCCATCGCCAATAACTGTGCCCTCAAAAATCGTGGCATTCGCTTTAAGGCTACATTGCCTTAATACCACCGCTCCATTTAATTGCACCCGTTCGCCAATGTAACAGTTACGCCAGCAAATTGACCGATCTATTTGAGCTTCATTGTCTACAACCGTATAATCCCGGATAACTGTTGGACCACGAATGACAACGCCACTTTTTATCTGGACGGCGTTTCCCAAATAAATCGGCCCCTCCAAATGAGCATCCGGGGCGATTTCCACCCCCTGCCCGGCCCAAATACCGTTGCCCAGATAGTGACCCAGGTTCAAGCCCTCAACTTTACCGGATAGGGCATCACTTATGGCTCGCATATACTCGTGGATACTGCCAACATCACACCAATAACCGTCGGCGATGTAACCATACAACGGTTGACCCTGTTCGTGAACCAGCGGAAACAGGTTGTTGGCAAAATCAAAAGAGGTGTTAAAATCAAAATAATCTAAAATTTCAGGCTCTAAAACATAAATCCCCGTATTGACGTGATCCGACATGATCGATCCCCGGCCCGGCTTTTCCTGAAATTGAGTAATTTGCCCGTCATTGTTCAGGCTGATGACGCCATACTCAACGGGATTGGGTAGCGTATAGAGGGCCAGGGTGGCTAATGTATTTGACTTTTTATGATATTTGATCAATTTGGCCAGGTTAAAATTGGTCAGGGCATCACCACTGATCACCAGAAAGGTATCATCTAATAAATTTTGAGCATTTTTTACACTACCAGCCGTGCCCAATGGCGTTTCTTCGACAGAATAGTGGATACGCATGCCTAAACTTGACCCATCTTGAAAAAAATCTTGGATCAAGTTGGCCAGGTATTGCACGGTCACGATGACTTCGGTTATATCATAACGCTTGAGCAGATCAAAAATGTGCCCAATTACCGGCTTATTGACAATGGGAACCATAGGTTTCGGTCGCTCAATTGTCAGGGGGCGAAGCCTGGACCCGGCCCCACCAGCCATCACAACTGCTTTCATAAAAGCTGATCTCCTGCTGTCTGCTCGCAAGTATAAACCGAAATTTTATACCGCTATCATACCATAAAGCAGAGCTTTCCAAAAGTAAGTAACCTTGTATCCTCTCCAAAAGTAAGGGCGAGGCAAGTCGGATGGGTGGTAGTCGAAGCAAACAAGCCAGGCTCCGACTTGCCTCGTCCCTACGCTACCCACAAATTTGAAGGGGGTACGTAACCTTTTTGATTTTGCTGAATATTGTCAGAGAGAATCATCTATAATTTGACAAAACTAATCCACCTTAAGGAGTCCTTGCTGATGAACGGTTCTTGGTTAGATCGAAATCGTCACATTATTTTCATTATGCTCTTGCTAATGACTTTAGGGGGAGGCATCATTTTTTACCTGCGGCAATCTGCTCAAGCCCCCATTGAGATTCGTCAAGAGGAAACCGAAGTCACGGCGACCGCTGTGCCTGCACCGACGGCCAGCCCTACCCCAGCACCGGTTCGGGTTTATGTCACCGGGGCTGTCGTTAACTCTGATGTTTATTTTTTGCCAGCCGGTAGCATCATTAAAGATGCGATTCTGGCGGCAGGTGGGTTTACCCCAGATGCGGACCGGGAACGCATCAATCAAGCCCTGGAGTTGAAAGACCAGCAACAGATCCATGTGTCCCGGATTGGTGAAGAAAATCCTCCTCCGCCGGTACAGGATGGACCGGGCCATGATCAGGAGGCCGGCATGAATGACACCGCCGCCGGGCCAGGTGGCCGCATCAATCTGAATACGGCCAGCCTTGAACAACTGGACACTTTACCGGGTGTCGGGCCGGTGATTGGCCAGCGCATTATCGACTATCGAGAAAAGGTGGGGGGCTTTAAGACCGTTGAAGAAATTACCGAAGTAAGCGGCATTGGCCAGGCTACTTTTGCTAAAATTAAAGATTTGATTACAGTTGAGTGATAGGCGAAAATTTTTGTTGAGTTGTATACGCAAGTTGCTAACTTGTCAGCGGTGCTGGGGGCAAGTTAGCAACTTGCCCTACATAACTTATTGTCAGGCAAATTGCGCAAATACTATTCTTGAGTTATGCTTTTTATGTGAGTAAAGATGACAGGGTGCATATGGAGAACTTAGATAAAGTTTATCTTTCGTGGACTGATGTTGATAAATTAGTCATTGGTATGACCCCACGTTTACAAGGTTATACTCACGACCTGGTGATTGCTATCACCCGGGGCGGGATTATTCCCGGGGCGATTATTGCTGAGCGGTTGGGGATCCAGCAGGTATTGATCGCCTCGGTAGATTTTTACGAAGATGAAGAGCATGATCTGGATTGGCCCGTGTTTATGCAGTTTCCCGCCGACAGCTTTTTACGAGGTAAACGGGTCTTGATCGTTGATGACATCTGGTATCGAGGCAAACAGGTGGTGAGTGTGACCGAACGGGTCGGGCAAGCGGGCGGCTATCCCCTATCGGCCGTGCTGCATTATAAGCCTCATCGCTCCCAATTTCCGGATAAGGCGCCGGATTTTTACGGCGCTACAACCACAGATTGGATCATCTACCCCTGGGAAGTCGAGCGAGATGTGCTGGGGGTCTAGCCAAATCTCCACAGTTCCCTCTTTCTCTGCTGGCATTTTTTGAGGATAAACCATGCGTTTTCTGATAACGGGCGGGGCCGGATTTATCGGCACTGCCCTGGCCAACCATCTGGCCCAACAGGGCCACACCGTACGTGTCCTTGATGACCTGAGCGCCGGTGACGATACTCGCCTGGACCCGGCGGTTCATTTTACCCGGGGCGATATCGAGGATAAGCCCAAAGTCTGGCGGCTGCTCAACAAGATCGATTGCGTCTACCATCTGGCCGCCCGTGTTTCTGTACCCGAGTCGGTCCTGTACCCACGCGAGTACAACAAAACCAACGTCAGTGGCACCGTGGCCATTATGGAAGCGATGCGCGATGCCGGAGTCAAACGGGTCGTGCTGGCTTCATCGGGAGCGGTTTACGGCGAGCACAGAGTCGATAAGGTTCACGAGCGGCTGGTGCCTGATCCGACCTCGCCCTATGCTGTCAGTAAGCTGGCCGCCGAGGGCTATGTGCATACGATTGGTAGCCTGTGGCATATGGAGACGGTTGCATTGCGTATTTTTAATGCCTACGGGCCGGGGCAGGCCATTCCCCCCACCCACCCGCCGGTGATTCCCCAATTCGTCCGCCAAATTCTGGGAGGGGGATCGGTGGTCATTCATGGCGATGGCCAACAGGTCCGGGATTACGTTCACGTTGATGACGTGGTCAGCGCCCTGGTAGCTGCGGCTACGGCCAAAGACGTCAATCGCCAGATTATCAATGTCGGTACCGGGGTGGGCACCAACGTCAATGACCTGGTCAAGACGATTGAACAGGTGACCGGCCTGCAGGCCAGGACCATTGTCAATCCGAACGTGTCCGGTGGTGTTTCTACCCTGGTGGCTGATACGAGCCGGGCCAACGCCTTGCTGGGCTACGAACCCCAAATAACCTTAGAAAAGGGGTTGGCTTTGCTCATCGAGCGAGACCCGCAATTTGCCAGATAAAATCGCGGTCAGCGGTCAGCCGATAGCTGAAAGCTGAACGCTTACGGATCAAGTTGAAATAATGGATTTACCAAACTACACGGTTCGCGAAAGTGGACGGGCCAAAAATGTAAATCTGAAGGTGTCAATGGCCGGTGGCCTGGAAGTGGTCATTCCCAGGGGGTATGACCGGAGGCTGATTCCCGACATTCTGCACCGGAAGCAGGCCTGGATAAAAAAGGCCAGGCAACAGGTCCAGGAACGGCGCGCCTGGCTGGAGTCACAACCACTGTTGCCGGCGCAGATTTCGCTGCCGGCCACCGGCAAAGTGTGGCAAGTTGAGTACCGGTCCACTTCAACCTCCCGCCTGACAGTGACGGAAAAGAACGGCCAGACCCTGATCCTCAGCGGTGATATCGAGAACATCGAGTTGTGTCAGGCGGCCCTGCGCAGATGGCTGGCCCGGCAGGCCAGGGAACAGTTGGCGCCCTGGCTCGAAAGAATCGGCCAGGCCGAAAGATTGGCTTTCAAGAAGGTCATCATCAGGGGCCAAAAAACCCGCTGGGGGAGTTGCTCTTCGCGGGGAACCATTAGCTTAAACTATAAGCTTCTCTTCCTGCCCCCTGCTCTGGTCCGTTACGTCCTCATTCATGAGCTGTGCCATACCCGGCATCTGAATCACTCTAAAAAGTTTTGGGCTTTGGTCAAGAAGAAAGAACCGGCCTACAAGCAAGCCGAGGCCGACCTGCGAACGGCCTGGCGTTATGTGCCCCGGTGGGTACAGGATAGGGCCGGGTTTGAATAATATTGTCAAGATAGATACCCCATAACCACCCACTCCACAAGTGCATCAATGACTGAGTAAATTACCACCTCCCAACTGCTGACAAAATAAACGAGAATAGCACCAGCAACAGCTAAAAAAGCGTATCCCCTCCAAAAGTAAGGACGAGGCAAGCCGGAACGTAGCTTGTTTGTTTCGATGACCCCCAATCCGATTTACTTCGCCCCTACGCTACCCACAAGTTGGAAGAGGATACAAAAAAGATGTATATTTTTTGTAAATTGGTTTTTTAGTGCATACTGTCTGCACTGACTTGTGGTAATATAAGGGAGAGGTGAAAAAAGTGTCACAACGACAGCAATTAGAACGCATCTTTGAAATAGACCGCCAAATTCGGGCCGGTTTGTACCCCAAAGCAGAGGATATTGCGGTAAAATTGGAGTGCAGCCGCAGAGTGATTTTTGAGGATCGCCGCTTTATGGTTGATCGCCTGGGTGCCCCCATTGAATACGACCGGGAGAATGAGGGATGGTGCTACACGGATCCTACCTGGGTTTTACCAAATATTATGGTCAGCGAGGGTGAACTGCTGGCCTTTTTGTTAAGTATTGAAGTCGCCCAGCGGCATTTGGGTACAACTCTGGAAAGCTCTCTCCGTTCTGCCATTGAGAAAATTGCCAAAAGTGTGAAGGGACCGGTAGCGGTAGATTTAGAGCAACTCAGGAGCTATTATAGCGTAGCCAAACCAATTTCAGCCACAACCAGTGAACAAGTCTTGCTTGATTTCTACCGAGCTACTCAAGAACGGCATCAAGTACGAATGAACTACTTCTCCAACAGCCGGGGCGAGTGGAATGTACGCACCGTTAACCCCCATCATCTTTACTATGAGAATGACAACTGGTATTTGTTTGCCTTTGACCATTTGCGTGGTGAGATGCGTAATTTTCACCTGGGACGCGTTGAGTGGTGGGAAGTATTGGGGGAGAGATTTGATCGCAGGCCGGGCTTCTCGGTTAAGGAATGGATGGGGCAGGCATTTCAAGGTATTCGAGGTGAGGCGCCGGTGCCGGTGGCCATTCAATTTGACGAATACCAAGCCCGTTGGATCAGGGAGCGAGATTGGCCTGAAGGACACGAGATTGAAGAACTTGCCGACGGCGGCCTGATTTTGCGCTTCGAAACTGGCGGCCTGGAGGGAGTCAAGTTGTGGGTGATGCAGTATGGCCGCCACGCCGAGGTGCTGGAACCGCCAGAGTTACAGCAGGTCGTGGTAGAGGAGCATCAAAGGGTGGCGGAGAGGTATGGATGAAAAGAGGGTAGGGGCATACTAATGACTTGTCCTAGCCTCAATCCGGCAAAGAGTATTAAATTGCATTGACAAAGAACGTATCACCAATACTCCGGTTGGCTTCTTCGCTGGTAAAGACGACTGTTGCTCGGCTTTCAAGCTGGGGCTGATAAACCGCTAGCCACGGCACTTGATGGTAGAAAAGCGCCAGGCCGGTATAAAGCCAGGTTGGCCCTTTACCTTCCAGAATAATACCTTTGCCTGGGGGATGGGCCGGGAGGTGAATATTCATCTTTGGTTGGTATTCCAGATAATCTTCAAAAAGTTCCACCTTAAGGTGAAGATAGTTGTTTGTTTCTTGGGTAATGATATTGAGCGAAACTTGAGTTCCACAAGTAGTAATCGAAATTGGCGTAACCCACCCCCGGCGGGCATCGAACTGGTAAAATTGGGTCGGAAAAACATGGCGGGCTACAGCCACGTACAGCCAGATTGGCCCAATACCATACAGGCCTAACGGGAGGTTTTGCGGTAGATAATTTAACATGGCTGGTAAATCCGTGGGTTGCCAGTGTTGGGTAGCATGCTCTGGATGCAGGCGGTGATACAGTTTATGCAGCACAATTACCAAGTCGGTAGGGGCATCAGCCTGATGCATAGTCACAATCTCGTCCTCGCTGTAATCAAACAGGGCTTTGACCCGGTTCAACACGGCCTCAAAAACCGGACCTGTTGGAATCTGGCCCCACACCAGGTTGGTGATAGTACCCTGCACCTGGGGGTACGTTGTTTCCAGAATAGATTCGCCTTTCTGTTGCGAGGTTAAAAGGGCAATGACCGGTACGTTATATTTGTCCATCAGGTCTTGCCATTCAGCTTCAGATGAGGCGTCTTTAACCAGCAAAATAGCGTGGGTACACTGGCCAAAGAACTCCTCCTGGTCGGGTTTAGGCTTTCCCCCTACGTCAACCAGGAAGGGGAGCGGGCGTTGGGCAATATCACGACGCATGTACTCAATCCAGGTCGGTGTGTAACTACCTTTGCGCCGAAGCTGCTGCGCCAGCTCAGGAGTTGATTCGTAAAACCAATTGCCTTCGCCGTCAGGCGCGGCTTTAAGTAAATAACATTGCAAACCGGCCTTTAGTAGCATTTCTCGCAAACCATAGGAGAGGGCGGATTTCCCGGCGTGAGGCGGTCCACCAATGAGAATGGCCGGAAAACGTTGACTGGTTGTTGGGTTAATCATCAGTATTACCTCCTGAAGTTAAAGAGTTAAATCCACCGGGTAGGCGAAGACATTGCCTTCGCCTACTCAAAAAATATTTTCAAGGGAGTTATCACGAGTGTTGACACACTACCAATGATGAAAATATTCGTACCGTAGGGCAAACTTAAGTTTGTCCTACAAGGTCTATTTACAGAGGAGAATTGAATTTATGCCACGAGAACAAACCAGTGTATTGATTGCTCCCCTGGGCGGGCAGCCTCAGATTATCACTTTTGCCCTGGATGTCTTGCTGGCCCGGGGCGAAAACATTCGGGAAGTGATTGTGCTGTACCTGGCCAAACAGGGAGAGCGGGTTAACCGGGCTATGGCTAAACTCTCTACCGAATTTGCCGATGATCACTATGCCAACCGGCCTTGCCGGCTACGGGCTATAGCTATTCAGGATGGCGGGAATCGGTTGCCTGATATTCAAAGTGAAACAGACGCCGAGATTACTCGCGACATGCTGCAAGATTTGATTGTGGGCCTCAAAAATGAGCGCCATCATCTCCACGTTTGTGTGAGTGGGGGGCGGCGGATGATTGCTTTGTTGTTGATGACCGTCGCCCTTTTTTATTTTGACTACCGGGACAAGCTATGGCACGTGTATACCCCCGCCGCTATGCAAAAACGAGCCGAAGGTGGGATCATTATGCACGCTCACCCCGAAGACGGGGTTCATTTAATCCAGGTGCCTCTCATCCCCCTCGGCAATCGCTTTTCGCTGTTACAGGAAATCGTTCACCATTCCCCATCACATAACGTAACCCATCCCATTCAGTATCTTGACCGGCAACACCAGGCCCGGTGTGAAGAGGTTATTTCTCAACTAACCGACCGCGAACAGGAAGCTTTACAATTTTTTGCCGCCGGTCTTACGCTGACAGAGGTGGCCGACCAGATGATTATTCAGCCGAGCACAGTGAATGATTACAAAAAGAAAATTCTAAGTTTGTGTCGTAACGCCTGGCCCGACCAAAAAATCGTCAACTATTTCCAATTACCCATTCTGTTTAGCTCTTATTTTGAAGGGTAGACCAAGGAACTTGCCTTTGGTTATTTCTTTTGCTTCTGAAAATTTAGGTTGGTACAAGTATAACACTACTCACTTTCCTACACACCCCCGGAAGAGGGGAAAAAAATCACCGAAAAAGGGGTATGTGCGTAGGAAAAAATAGCATAAACTAGTTAGTAATGAAAGGAGCGTGTTTGATGCAGAAATTGGTGGTTACGTTGGAAACGGTCACCCCGTTGTTTTTGGGCGGGGCCAATCCCAAAGGGCAGCCAGAGTTAAGACCACCACCTTTCCGGGGGCTGATGCGGTATTGGTTTCGGGCGCTGGTCGGTGGGATAATAGGTGATAGTGATTACAAGAATTTGCATACGTTAGAAAGTGATGTTTTTGGCAGCCCGGACAAAAGCTCAAAAATTGCTCTTCGACTTCATACAAAAAATCGTAAACCATTAAAATCGGTGGAAAAGTTTATCCTACCCCATAATAAGAAAGGTCGTAGGTTCGCATTTGAAACTGGGGAACAAATTTATCTAACTTTACAACAAACCGGCTATCCTGACCTAGAAGTTTGGAATGTCGCCCGTACTATATTACCAGTAATGTTAACCTTTGGTGGAGTGGGGCTGCGTTCTCGCCGAGGGTACGGCACACTTCGGATAGTTGAGTCGAGTAGCAATGTAAACAGCTTTCCAACCACTTTATCTGACTGGGAGGCTCACATTATTTTTGTAGTGCAGTCTGCTATAGAAGCAGCACGACAATTTGTACAGGCACAAAATATCCCAACCAATAATTTGATTGTAGAACCGACCAGTTACCCCTGCGCCACAAAAATGGGCTTGATACGATTATGTGATTTGCAGCAAAATACTGCAATGGATGTGGTTATCCATTTTATGAAACAGGTGAGAAAGTGGGATGCGTTGGGGCGAATATCACCCAGACAGGCTTCTCCTCTTTGGGTACGTCCGATTCAAACAGAAAAGAGATACGGTTTACTTTGTACCGTGTTAGCATCACAATTCAATGGGGCTGATTATAAATTTGTGAAAGACTGGTTACATCAAACATTTCCTGGCAAAGATTTACAGGTAAAGGGGTGGAATCTATGACTGACGCAATTCTTATTTTTACCTTTAGCCCAGTGCAACCCTTTATTGCCGAATCCCGCCGTGCTGAAGATTTATACGCTGGCAGCAAAATACTGGTGCATTTGGCCACTGCTGCTGCCATAGCCATTGGCAAAGAGTATCTAATTTATCCCGACCAAGAAGATTTGGGTTGCGATGTCCCCAATCGGCTAGTTGCCAGAGTGCCACAAGACCAGGCTGCTGAACTGGCTCGACAGGCGGAACAAGCATTGTTTAAACAGTGGCAGGATTACGTGACAACAGCACGAGATAGTAAATTGGCCTACCTACAACCTGGACCAGATGCTACTTGGTTAAACATCTGGCAGCGACAAACCATCAATTATTGGGAATGTTACTGGGCCTTTGCGCCCTGCAAAGGGAGCTATGGGGATGCTTATGACCAAGCCAGCCGGACGTTGGATGCGGCCAAGCGAACTCGCTGTTTCAATCAATCCGCTGAGCCGGGCATGAAAGATACCCTCAGCGGCCAGCGCAGCGCACTCAGGCTGCAACAGATGGATGCCAAAGAATACTGGGCCGCTATAGCAGACAATCAAGGTGTCACTCCATCCAAACTGCGCCCCGAGGGTAAGGAACGGCTGGATGCCATCGGTGCGGTCAAACGCTTTGGCCTGCCGGAAAAAGAGTATCAAATGTTTCTTTCGGTTAGCAGCATCGCTGCGGCTGATTTTTTAGAAAAGGCCGAAGAACATCCAGAGGTATTAACAAAATATCGTCAGGTTGTAGAACAATTGAAGCTGCATCAAGTTCCCTCTGATGAAAAGGACTGGCCCTACGATGGCGACCTCTTCTTTCTGGAAACGCTCACCCCCAATCGGTTGGCAGATAGTTACCACCTCAAGAATCCAGACGATCAGAAGTTGGATAAAGCAAAAGATACTCTGCAAGATTTGCATAAAGCTGTTGGCTGGTCACCCACACCCTACTATGCCCTGCTGCTGCTGGACGGTGACGGTATGGGTGAAAAGGCCAGTAATGCAGCCAGAGAGGGTGAGGAGCAGCACAGAGCCTTTAGCAAATCGTTGAGTAGTTTTGCAGTAGAAGCTAAAGAAGTAGTTAAGGGTAATCTGGGCCAATCTATCTACATCGGTGGCGACGATGTATTTTCTCTGGCCCCTATTTCAACCGTGTTCAACATTGGACGGGTGCTGCAAGATAAGTTTTATCAAAAAACAGGCGGTACTGTTTCAGCCGGGATTGTGCTGGCCCATCACCTCTATCCTTTACACGCTGCTCTGCAAGCTGTGCGCGAGACCGAGCAAACAGCCAAAAAGATTAAGGATAAAGCCACCATTGTTATCCGGGTGCTTAAGCGTAATGGCGAAACCTTGGAAGTTTGTAGTAAATGGCAAGACATTCCAAAGCAATGGGATACGTTGGTTGACTATTTCCAGCAGCAAAATGGTTCAGGTCCACTATCATCTCGCCTAGCCCACAACCTGGCTGCCGAAGCCAGAATTGTAACTGCCTTGAAAGACAAAGATGCACATCAAGCCGTTTTACATCGCTTAATCAAGCGGCACCAGGCTAAAAAATTAACAGATGAACAGATCGAAACAATCGATAAAATTGAAGCTGAACTTATCCAATCGGCCGCAGCCCTGGATTCCTATATTCCATCTAAAACGGTCAATGGCGAAGAAATCAAGTCGGGCTTTGCAGAAATGTCCCGCTGGCTGCTGTTGGCCCATTTTGTGGCTCGGAGAGGAGGTGACTGATGCAGCTTTTCATTGAACCTGTGGATGTATGGCTCTTTAGATCGGGTCGCAGCTTTAACGCTGGAGATGATCATCACGCTGCCAGTATGTTTCCACCCTTTCCCAGCGTGGTGCAGGGGGTTATCCGCTCCCATCATCTAGTTGAACAAGGCGTTGAACTGACCGACCAGCAAGTCATAGCGGAAAAAGTCGGTACAGCCACCAATTTTAAAGATCTGCACTTACGTGGACCAATAGTTATGAAGAAGGCTAGTGAATGTTATGAACGTTACTACCCGGCCCCGGTAGATGCTGTCACTGTTAATAAAGAGACGCATACAATAAAAGCTTTAACCCCGTGCTATCCAGGGGAAAAATTCGTACACACTAACGCGCCAACACCCATGCTGCTGTGGGATGAGGATGAACCCCAAAAAGGGGAGAAAGATCTCTGGCTCACTGAAGACAATCTCAAAAAGTATCTAGCCAGAGAAGAGGTCAGTGGAGTCAAAAGCGGTGACCTGTTTCAAAAAGAAACTCGCTTTGGCATTCAACGGGATGATGACCGCCGGGCTACTACCGAAGGACATTTGTACGAGGTGGAATACATTCGCCCCTGCCAGGGGGTTGGCCTATGGCTAGATGTGGTTGGGCTGGGAGAATGGAACAGTGAGCTTGGTCTGCTGCGGATGGGCGGCGAAGGGCGCGGTGGCTATTTCACCCAACTGAATAAATCGTCTCATCCGTTTGCCCATCCCAACCTTGATTTACCGGAATATTTCAAACTTTACTTTGCCACTCCCACCTATTTTGACGGCGGCTGGCAGCCAAAAGGTGGCAACTGGAGCAAGTATTTCACCGGCCCGGTTACGCTGCAAGCCGCTGCCGTTGGTCGCTATTTGAGCCTGGGTGGCTACGATTGGGCTAAAAGCGACCACAAACCGGCCTATCGCTACGTGCCCGCCGGTAGTATTTATTACTTCAAAGCCAAAGATGGCTCGGTCCGTTTAATCCAAAACTGGCTCTGTGACCCCGCGCCCGGTGGAGGCGATATTGGCCAGCTTGGTTTTGGTCAGGTCATCAGCCACAGTTGGACGTTACCATAAACAACTTAAACGGAGGATATTATGTTTAAAGCATCAACCATACTTTTTATTTACACCGAAACGCCCTTGCACGTGGGTAGTGGTCGTGGTCTGGGGACGGTTGACCTCCCCATTCAGCGAGAACGGCTGACCAATTACCCAATGATTCAGGCCAGCAGCCTTAAAGGAAACCTGCGGGCTGCGTTTCTGGAAAAGAAATACCAAAACAAAGAGGATGCCCCGGAATTTTTGGCAATCTTTGGTCAGGCTGAAAACGGCCAGGAAGGCAGCCACGCCGGTGCGCTCTCGGTCGGCGATGCCCGGCTGTTGTTGTTTCCGGTGCGATCATTGGCCGGGGTCTTTGCCTGGACTACCAGCCTTCCCGTACTCCAGCGTTTCAAACGAGATATGGAATGGGCCAGAGCTCCTTTGGATTGGAATATTCCCACCGAAGGCCCGCCCGATGGCGACATCTGGACTGCTGGCGATACCCTCAAAGCTGGCAGTCAGGTGGTGTTGGAAGAGTTCAGCTTTAACCCAAAGCCAAATGAGGTGGTTGAATCCATAGCTACCTGGCTGGCTAATAATGCCTTACCAGCCCTGAACTACGACTACTGGAAAGAACAACTGCGCCAGAAATTGTGTATTTTGCCTGATAATGCTTTTCGTGATTTTACTCAATTTGCCACCGAAGTGCAGACCCACATCAAAATAAACCAAGAAACTAAAACTGTGGAGGGCGGCGCGTTGTGGACGGTGGAGAGTTTACCGGTTGATACTCTGCTTTACGCACCTTTGATGGCAACCCCTTCTCGCAGCCAAAACGGACCCAAGTTGTCGGAAAGTGAAATTTTGCAGAAACTTCAGGAGTTAGACCTGCTCCGCACCCAACTAGGGGGTGATGAAACCACCGGCCAAGGGATGGTAGCCTTACAACTGTACGGAGGTGCGCAATGAGTCGTCAGCAATCTTTAGAACAACAACGGGCCGCGGCCGCGTGGGACGCCATCAAGTCTGTCCCAACAAACAGCAAAAAAGATTATGTTACGGTCGCCAGAGATGCGCCTACCTGCATTCAAACTAATGGTCTGGGGCAAGCTCTGGCTTTCTGGCGAGCGAAAAAACATTGGGACATCTACAAACACGTATCCGGCTGGGTCATAAAACAGCTAAAAATCCCCAACCAGGATTTGATGGAATGGATTATAAAGGATGCTTCCAGCCAGGAATACCGCCATGCTACTAACGAAGCGATTGCCTATTTAGTTTGGCTTAAACGCTTTGCTCAGGCGCAGGAGGAAGATAAATGAATTATCCCTTGCCACAGCGCAGCCAAACGGCCTATAAAAAACATAAAGATCAATATCCCCAGAATGCCGGGCTGATTTTTGACCGCTTTCTACCGGATTTAAGTAAGCTAACCCACGATAAAGAGGCCAAAAAGAAAGCTTTGCAAACAGTGGCTAACTTTGCTAATCACAAGACTGATAAAAACCTTTTGTCTGCCTGGCAAAGTCGTTGGGAACAGACCGTCAAAGCTGCTTATGCTCAACCTTTTTCACTCAAAACAGACTGGCGATTTATCACCGGTTTGGGCCGGGGCGGGCCGATGGAGGTTGGCTTTACCTTTCATCGCTACGGCTTCCCCATCATCCCCGGTAGCGGCTTAAAAGGTCTGGCCCGCAGTTGGGGTTTTTATCAAATTGCCCCTAAGTTGGGTATGCCACCGGAACTGTGGAAAGAACTGGAGGATGTATTACTGGCTGAAGATACCACTGAAAAAAAGGCGCAGCAGGAAGCTCTGGAAAAACTGCTAAAAAATGAGAAGTTACCCCAGGATGCGCCCATATGTCAGCAGGGGTTGGCCGCTGCTGGTGAATTACCTTGGCAGTGGCAGCAGCTTTTTGGTACCCAAAATCAGGCTGGGCTAGCTGTATTCTTTGATGCTATTCCCGTAGCATTACCCGCTCTAGAATTGGATATTATGAACCCCCACTATTCTAAATATTACCAGCATCCTGATAGAGAGCCACCTGCCGACTCGGATACACCGATTCCGGTTTACTTTCTTACCGTTGCACCCAATACCGAATTTTGCTTTGCGGTGGGATGGCGGAAAGCAAAAATTGACTCAATCTTACATAAATTAGCCGAAGATTGGCTAAAGGTTGGCCTGACCGAGTTAGGAGGAGGGGCTAAAACCAGTGCCGGATATGGTTATTTTCTGCCAGAACAAAAATCTGCTGCTAAATCAAAGCCGGATGAAACCAAAGAATCGGCGACCCCACCTCAACCTAAAGCCAAACCTGTTTGGCATACCGGCATCATCCGCAAAATAGATCCTAGCCGCACCCAGCGTGGCATAGTTGAGGATGCCAAAACCAGCCAAACTTATACCTTTCCAGTATCGGTTATTAAAGGCAACACCCCTGGTAAGAAAGCCAGAGTCAAATTTGCCCTCCTAAACGGCAAAGTGGTGGAAGTGAGGAGATTATAACCTTTGAAATAAGGAGATACTATGCCTACCAAAATGATAGCCCTTGTAGGGGGACAACCTTTACCCAATTTGTTACCCATACGCCACTATCGCCCTGTCTGCACGCTACTGGCTTATACCTCAACTACGCAATCTGTTTTTGAACGTTTGCAGGGCACATTAGCACCGATGCAAACACAAGGAATAGAGGTAGACGCATACAGCATTGACA
>DAOUMU010000151.1:0-22487 GCA_034409055.1 Anaerolineae bacterium | reverse complement strand
GGTTTGAATCCACCACCACCTCCTCCGTCAGCACCACCATTGCCGCCAATGATGCTGGTACCACCAGAGCCACTTAGTCCACCTTCACCGTCCAAAAAACCACCCCCATTACGACCGTTAGCAGAGTCTTTAAAGCCGCCGCCACCACCACCCGAAGGGTCTCTGCTGCCATTGCCCCCCAAACCGCCACCGCCACCCATCCAGGTGCCTACTAAGCCACTCCCTCCCTGCCCACCTTGGGCAGTATTATCGGTAAATGTTACTCCCTCTACTACCAAATATCCTTGATTGAAGATGGCCCCGCCTAAACCGGCACCACCACCACCACTGATACCATCACTACCATTGCCACCCTGGGCCAAGCCATTACGCAAGGTCAAGTTTTTTAGAGTTAGGACACCAGTGAAGATATTCGTAGGATCCCCACCCACATAGAAAAAACGAAACCTAGACGCACTATCCGCACGGACAATGGTAGCCCCATTACCAGAGATGGTGATAGTGCCAGTAATGGCAGGTAGGCCGTTGGGACCATACCAATAATTGTCGACAGTGGTTAAGGTGTAGACACAGCCAGTAGCTAGGATAATGGTATCGACTTGACCATTATTGTTTGCTTGATGGATAGAGTCGGTCAGAGCATTAACATCGCCCACTCCACCAGGACATTGACTTGTCAAGTCAAAGTTGGTGGCATGGGCTGGTTGAGCCAAGTAAATGAAAAAAGGCAAACTTACAAGGAAGAGAACTAAGTCAAGAACTAGAACACTAAATACTCGTTTAAGATTCATTTTGAATTTTCTTCCTTCATGGGCTGATATGGTAATTTTTCGAGCCAGCTAACAATTATTATTTTGCAACCTGCGTGATATTCCGATATTAGTTTGACGAAAGACCAGCGACGAACAACGAACGAAATCTGTACGGTAAAAAAGTGCCAACCTATTTATGAACCAGCCCTACTATAACATTTTATCATCATGATTAAGAAAAAGCTACAGTGGGCTTAACAATGAGTAATGAGTAATGAGTAATTAACAATGGGGGGAGGGGATGGAATTGTGGATTGTCGCTTCGCGTGGTGAATTGTGAATGGTGAAGTGGTTGGTTAGTTGGCCAACGGATGGGTAGCGGATTAGCGGATGGTTAGGGTGAACCCGGGGTTTAGGGGGTGGTTTTAGGGGGAAGGTGGCTAATTAGCGTTAACACCGCCTGGCAGCAGGCCATTAACATGAACAAAAATTACTCCCCCGTCGTTCGTCGTTCGTCGTTCGTCGTTTTGACTCGGATCGAGGGTTACAGTCAGAAGCCGATCAAAAAATCCAATTCCAGTTCTTTCAATGTTTCTTCGGTGGGCAAGCCTGATTGTATGTCCCAGCCCAAACAGGCATAATATTCATCCAGCATCTTTTCTACTTCGTCGTGATCCAGATGTGCACCTTGATACGGCCCGCTGGACACTTCAGTTTCAAAGAACCGTTCCGGCAATTTGTCGTCCTGGCGGGAGTAGCCACCGTGGATAGCAGAAAATTGGCGCTCTATCGTATGGCAGCGAACTCCCCAACGATGTAACTCGTCACCGCTCATCTTCATACCGGTTACCATGTACAACAATTCGGCCAGCTCATCAGGATTGCCCATACTTAAATCATACCAGCCATAGACAAAGTAACACAAGCCCAAACTATCGACGATGGACTTTAGACCTTCAGTCCAGGCCACGATCTGGCCTTTTCCCTCATAAGCGCCTGGATCGCCGGCGTGGGGATTCTTGTATATCCTCTGTCCGATCTCCGGCGAAATACGCCGATTTTCCGTCTGCGGTGAGCCGCCGAGGTGACCACCGCCTCTGGTGGCGGTCATAATGCCCAGGCTCCAAGCTCGATGGGAGCGCACCCCTTGCTCATTAATGCCCACTTGTTTTACGGTCATGGCCAGCTTCTGGCTGCCATTCCCGATTTCCTGGGTAGCCGCGAAAACGCCTTTACCGAGAAGCTTCCCTAAGCCAAGCCCGTCCCCGATTGCCCGGACCAATTCCACGGCGGAACGGCCATCACCCCATTCCAGATAAATATTTCCATCTTGTTCTCTGGGGATGATTCCTGCCTCGGCACATTCTAAGGCAAACGCAACTGCGGCTGAAACCCCATCTACATCTAGCCCATATTCGTTGCAAAGGGTATGGGCCATAAGCAGGTCTTCTGGATTACTCACACCCCAATTTGAAGCCAACCCCCTCACCGAATTAGCGTGCATCCCTTCGCTGACTAGCCGCCCGTATCTGGATGATTCCATTTCGTACCGGTGCAGACATTGCACTCCACAACCAAGACAGCCAACCCGGTCAAGTTCCCACTGCTTGAAAGTCTCCTCTTTTAGCGGGGTAGATTCTTCGGCCGGTAGGTACTCATCTTGTAAATTCTTCACCGCCGTGGGAACCAGGCCATTATAACCCCCTGCCCCGGCCATACCGTGAGTGCCACCTCTAATCAAGCCAGCCATTGCTTCGGAGGTGTTTATGCGCCAGTTAAGTTGCTGAATCTTTTCTTTGACTCTTGCTTCATCAAAGATAGGAACCGGTTGGTTGCCAATAGCGACAATAGCTTTTAATTGCTTGGCCCCAAATATTGCCCCACTGCCGCCCCAACCGGCGGCGTGAGCCCGGTCGGCAATCAGACAGGAAATGGCAATCTCTCTCTCCCCGGCCGGCCCAATTCCCAAAAAACTAAGGGACGAGGAGCCGTAAACTTCAAACAATGCTTGACGTAACTCCGAGATTCTCAACCCGGTCAGGGAGTTTGCGTCTCTTAACTCCGCTTTGGAGTCTTGGAGCAAGAGATATACGGGGGACTGACTGGCACCATAAACGACAACTGCGTCATACCCGGCCATCTTAAGCCGGTTGCCAAAGTCCCCCCCTACATTCGAATAAGAAATTCCTCCAGATAAGCGGTTACGGGCAACGACTGCCGTTCGGGTGCCCAGAGGCAGTCCGGTAGCAACCAATGGACCGGTTGCTACAACGATAAACTCTCCTTCAGGAGAATCATTCCCTCGTTGTTGATGTCTGGATAGGAGAAAGGAACCAAGTCCCCTCCCTCCTATCCATTCGAGGTAACTATCGGTTGGCTCTTCACGCAATTCAGCGAGAGTTAAGTCCGCCCATAAAATTTTTCCACTATAGCCAAATGGCATTTCTTTCAACCGCCCCTCAGCCTGACCAAAACAACATGGTTCAACGCGGATTCGAGGGGTAACGGCCCCCCTAACCCCCCACAGGGGGGAATTTTAACGTATTAACCCCCCCCTTTGGGGGGCCGGGGGGGCTTTCTACCCCTCAAATCCACGTAGAGCCAACAACATTTCTACTGGACAGGCTAAACCTCGGCGATGGCATCAGCTCAGCGTTCTTTTTTCGCGGTCGTAGTTCTGCCCCAAGAAGGCCGGAGACCTGACAAATTTGAAAGCAAACATCATAACCAGGATGGTCGCGATGTAGGGCAGCATAAGTAAAAACTGGTAGGGAATACCCAATCCACCAACTTGCACCTTGAGCCCCAAAACCTCTACCCCGGCAAAAAAGAGCGCTCCGAGGAGAATCAAATGGGGACTCCAGCCTCCGAAGAAGGTCAAAGCGATGGCAATCCAACCCCTACCCTGCACCATTCCTTCAGTGAAGGTCCCCGTATAGACCATCGGCAGGTAAGCACCGGCGAGTCCCATCAACATTCCTCCCACCATGGCTGTCACGTATCGCATCAGTGAGACGTTCACCCCAAGACTATCCGCCGCCTTGGGGTTCTCGCCAACCGACCTCAGTTCCAAACCGTAGCTTGTCTTGTAGAGGAAATAGTACAGGAAGATAGACAGCAGGATCGCGAAGTAGACCAGCCAGTTCTGGTTAAAAAGGATCTTTCCCAGGATCGGGATTTGGCTCAGGCCCGGTACCGGCACATTCTTGAGGGTAGGGATTAACGGTGGCTGCAAGGTAACTCCGATTATGAATTTGGGAAAGAGCGTCGACAGACCCAGTCCAATAAAGAAAAGGGCCAGGCCGATGACGAACTGGTTCATCTTGAGTGTCGTGGTGAAATAGGCCAGGGCCAGGCCAAACAAGGCCCCGGTGAACATCGCCAGGAGAATACCATACAGCAGGCTGCCATAAAGGTAGGCGCCCAAAAATCCCACGGACGCCCCGATCAGCATAACGCCTTCCTGGGACACGTTAAAAAGACCTGTTCTGCCCCCCAACATAGTTCCCTGGCTGGCCAGGACATAAGGGACCATAGCCAGCATCACCAACTTGGCAAAGTTTAGAATCTGCAATTCAAACTGATCCACTGGTTATCGCCTCCTGACCACATCTGATAGCAGAATAAACAGCAGAACCAGAGCCTCGACAATAAACACCATCTCGCCGGGTATCATCATCGTTCTCTGCATCGCGCTGGCACCGACTTCGAGTACAGCGATAAAGAAGGCCACGAAAGGTACAGCCATATTATTGCCCCTGGAAATGAGGCCAATGATGATGCCCAAAATCAGGAAGTTTGATTGTAGCCCTTCGATAAGCCTGTGATGGACGCCGGCCACTTCGATAGACCCGGCCAGACCGGCCAGAGCGCCTCCCAGGATCAAAGAGAGAAGGAACATCTGGCGGACATTTATCCCATAGACTCTTGAGGCCCTGGGATTTGCGCCAGTTGCAATCAACTCATATCCAGCAGAAGTTCTGTTGGTATAAAAGTACACCACCACAGCAATGAGCACGGCAATGATGATCCCCGTATGCAACGGCGGCCTTGAGACAAGCAAGGGAAGCTCGCCCCCAACACCGATGGGGATGGTGGTGGGGTGTCCGGCCGCAGGGTCTTTCCAGACTTCCGTTGCCACGTAGTCGATAAAACCAAAGGAAACAAAGTTCATCAAGACAGTGGTCAGAATTTCGTTGATGCCAAACCGGTAGAGCAGCCAGGCGGGAATAGCTCCCCAAAAAGCGCCGAACAGGACACCAGCCAGGATGACCATAGGCAACAACAGTAGAAAAGGCAGATTGGAGAACAGAATGCCAACGACAGTCGCGCCGATCGCGCCGACGATGAGTTGCCCTTCCCCGCCGATGTTAAATTTGCCAGCGGCCAGGGGCACCGTGAAGGCCAACGTCATTAACACCAGCGGTACAAACTTGAGCAGAGTTTGAACGAATCCATTAGCGGTTCTGAAGGATGTAAAAAGGATCGTTTCATACGCCTCCAAAACGTTAAAGCCCATCGCGGCGATGAATATCCCGACAGCCAAAAAGGAGGCTATCACAGCCAACAGGTCAGGGATGAACCTGCTGGCCCAAGTTTTTACATTGAATCCCATTTCCATAGTTTGCTCACTCACGGGTTTTGACTCCGCTCATCATCCGCCCTATTTCATACTTATCGAACTCACTTCTATCCAGAATGTCCATTATCTGGCCCCGGTAGATAACAGCTATCCGGTTGCAGATGAGAAGAAGTTCATCCAGGTCTTCGGACAAGAGTAAGGTCGCCATTCCCTGCTTCTTCCGTTCCAACAGCTTCGAGTAAACGAACTCCATCGAACGTATGTCTAGCCCTCTGGTTGGGTTGTGTGCAACCAGAATTTTGGCCGGACGGGAAAAAGCCCGGGCAAGCATAACCCGCTGGATGTTGCCTCCTGAAAGGTTTGCTCCAATTTCTCTTGGACCCGGTGTCTTGATGGTGTACTCGGTGATTAGATTCCTCGCACTCTGGAAGATGGTCGGCCAGTCAAGAAACCAGCCTTTGCTATATGGCTCCTGGCGATGATACCCCAAAATCAGGTTCTGAGCCACGTTAGCCTTCGGCAGAAAGCCGTCGTCTAATCTGTTTTCTGGAATATAGGTGACGCCCATCTCCAGCAGTTTCCCGGTTTCTGTGTTGGTAACATTCGTGCCGTCAATCGAGACCTGGCCCCCGGCAGTCGGCCGGATGCTGAGCAAACTCTCGGCCAGTTCCTGTTGACCGTTACCGGCCACACCTGCAACACCAAAGATCTCCTTTTCATAGATTTGGAAGGAACAATCCTTAACCAACGGGTTACCATCTTCGTTCACCACCTGCAATCCTTCCACTTGCAAGACGGGGTTCTGGCCCACCTGCAGAGCTTCCTGGCCCAGACCTGTCTCGGAGAACAGAAGGCTTTTCTCAATGTCTAACCCTTTGCCGACCATCTCTCTGACCAGCACCTCCTCGGAGGCCTCGGCCTGGGGCAGGGTGAGAGCGTTCCGACCGTCCCTGAGCACAGAAATCCGGTCACACACACTCAGCACTTCCCTGAGCTTGTGGGTGATGAAAACGACGCTCATTCCCTCCTCAACCATCACTCTCAGCGATTGAAAGAGGGCATCCACCTCTTGAGGGGTGAGATTGGTGGTCGGTTCGTCCAAGATCAGGATTTCGACTCCTCGATAAAGGGCTTTGAGAATCTCAACCCTCTGCCGGACCCCCATCGGAATGTCTTCGATCAGGGAGCGCGGGTTGACCTCTAGCCCAAACCTCTTCGATAGTTTCGTAATCCGTTGCTCTTCTTGATCAAGGTTCAAGGTTGGCCTATTCTTCAGTTCGGTTCCCAGCACAATATTCTGGGTTACCGTAAAGCTATCTATCTGAAGAAAGTGCTGGTGCACCATCCCAATGCCGTACCCGATAGCATCCTTGGGCGACTGAATCTCCACCTTCTTACCGTGCAGGTAAACCTCTCCCGCGTCCGGTTTGTAGAGGCCATACAGGACGTTCATCAGCGTGGTCTTCCCCGCGCCGTTCCCGCCGAGAAAGCCGTGAATCTCTTTGCTATTTAATTCCAAGTTAACATCATCAAGGGCAACAACCGGCCCGAATGATTTGCACACGCCCTTCATCTGAAGGATGGTTACATCTGTCATTGTCAGGCTTTCTTTGTAAGCGTTCAAGAGGGTATCAGAAACCGGGTTTTTTGTTCCTTTGCCCACAGTCTTGTATCTCAGGCAACGAATTTTTGTCAATAATGGCCTTAAATAGCGAAAAAACCCGGTTTCTCTTGAACGGTTACTGGCTATTCTATGGCCTCAGTGTTCTTGATGACTTCGATCTTGCCAGACTCGATGTCAGCCACAATTTTTTCAATCTCGCTGTTCATCTCGTCAGAAGTATTCTTGAGAGGCAACTGAAGCGTGAATCCGGTGCCGAAGGTCAACGGGTAGTACCCACCTGTTTCCCCCTCCATTATCTTCTGCGTAATCTCCTTTAGTGGCCCGGCCCAGTCGTAGAGCACTGCGGTCAGGTAGTTTTCGGGAGCATAGGTGGATTTGTCGACGTACTTGGCTGTGGCCCACACATCGCCAGGCGCACTCTTTACCGCCTCAAAAAGGCCGAACATGCCCAGGTTGAGAGAGCCAACGATCACGTCGACATCCTCGGCAATCATTGCATCAGTCAGTTCTCGAGCTTTGGTGGGATCGTTGAAGTCGCCAACCCAAACCGGCTTAAATTCCACATCCAGGCCCAGGTCAGCAATCGCTTGTTCCATAGCGTGGACTTCCGCATTGGAGAAAGGCAAAGTCAACCCGCCGATGTAACCGATTTTGCCAGTTTGGGTCTGCTTTGCGGCCAGAGCGCCAATGGCATAGAAGCCAATATGGAAGTTCCTGTCTATAAGCCAAAAATTGGGGGGAGCATCTTCAACCGGTCCGTCGGACTCTGCGATGAAGTACACATCCGGGAACTCAACCGCCAGTTCCTTCGTCTGTGAGACAAACTGCCCACCGTGGGTGAAGATAATGTTGAACCCATTATCTATGTATTCCCGCATCACTCGCTCGACATCGGGCACCGCCACACTCTCGGAATAGGCCATCTCAAGACCGAGATCTGATTGCACCGCAGTGGCTCCGATGTAACCCAGGGTGTTGTAATCCGCGTCTGTGATGACGCCTGGAAAAATTGCCGCAAATTTAAACTCGCTTGCCTTATCAGCCGCCGGAGCCGGCGTCTCGGGGGTAGCAGGCGCACCACACTGGGCAGCCACTATAAAAAGAACAATTAAAAGTACCAATACCGCACATAGTTGCTTACGCATAATTTTGCCTCCTTAGCTTAAATTTAGGATGGTGTCCCTCAGTTATCTTAATAGACCCTGTAGATCCAAAATTTACTCCAAGGGGACACCTGCACTTGCGCTCCGGTGCAAGTGTTGCCAAATCCCCGTTTTGCCCGGATTTGGCAACACCTGCACGCCATAGGGCTGCTTCGCTTGTGCGCGCAGGCGCACCGTATCCAGACCGAGCAAAATTGGATCTATGAGACTATTCATTACCGAGGGCATTACTTGGTTTTTAGATGTTTACAACAGGCATTTTGCCAGTTTAGGTGACACCAATATGAAAAGGGAATTCACTCTTTTACGAACATTTGAGGAATTTACACCTTTGTGAACAACAGCGGAACTTGATTTATGCAGAACAAATCAAGTTCAGTATAGTACGAGTTAGAATCGATGTCAAACGTTGTCATATCTCCAGAGTGTTCTGCTTCTTACTTCGCCGAGTTTGTCGAGCGAACAAATGAGATCAATACTGCTTGCCTCTACCACCCAAGCGGTCAACATGCTCTTGGTCGTAGCAGTCGCCAAAGCGGGTTTTGGGCATACTCTCTTTTTTCTTCATCAGTTCGGCATACTCGTTATCATCCACCATGGCCACAATCCGGGCAATACTGGCCTCGCCATCGACAAAGCGCCAGGGGAAGCAGCCGACCTGCACCTGCCGGTTGACCAACAGATCAATATCGCCGCCGACACATTCGGCGTGGATGATGCCCTTATGGAACATCCAAAAGTGCATCATCTGGTACGTCTCTTTGGTGAAATATTCGGCCAACGGTTTGCCGTATTTTTCGCGAAAATGCTGGTCGGCCTCTTCGGCTTGAGCCGGCATCCAATCGCGGATTTTGGTGTTCATCGGGTGGTCGGCACTACCACAGTCAACCCCAATCCATTTGAGTTTCTTCTCTTCGCACCATTTGGCAAAGCGGGGATCGGGGCCGGGGTGCATGACCATATAGCGGACCTCGTTGCCGTAAGGCTGGTCCCAACCAAAGTGATGGTAGCCGGTGTGGATGATGAGGATATCGTTCTCTTTGACTTCGACCCGCTCCTCAATCATATCGGGGGTATAGATGTCGTAATCGCCACAGGCGTCGCTCAGGTCGACGATGGCCGCCTCGCCGGTTAGAAAATCAAAGCCAAGCTGGGCCATATCTTTGCCCGGGGTGTAAAAGTGTATCTCGCCGTCCAGGTGGGTGCCGACGTGATTGCTGTGGGTCACCACCTGACCGTTGGCCCCGTTCGGGGCTAATCGCTTAAAATATTTGACCTGCAATGGTTCATAGGTGGGCCAGGGGGGAGTGCCCACACCGAGGGGAATAGTAAGATCAATAAATTTCATCGTGCCATCTCCTTTGATGTTATGTGGAGTCATCCAGTTCGCTGACGAAAAGAGACCCCAATTGTAAAACAATTTTCTCTGCCTCACAAATTACAACCACGAGCATATCCCCTTCAAATTTGCGGGTAGCGGGGCGAGGCAAGTTGGATGGATGGTAGTCGAAGCAAACAAGCTATGCTCCGACTTGCCTCGCCCGTAATTGCCTACCCTCATGTCATTCCGAGGAGCGCAGTACCCAAAGGACATAAACGAAGAGGAATCTCCGAAACGTTGGCCCAAAAAAGGTCCACCCTGTGCCCCTTGGGTATTTACCAAAACCTTGGGGATTCTTCACCTGTTCAGAATGACATGGTAGGTAGTTACCCTCGCCCTTACTTTTGGAGAGGATACACCACGAGCTTTATGCCTCAAGCATACCCCGGTACACTCCGGGGGCAGAATCTTCAATTTCAACAGCCCCGACTGTCTTAGCGTAAAACTTGGCTGGCCCGACCCAGCCAATGATGGCATAACCATAACCCTGCGCCGCCATCGCATGTAGACATGCCAGAAGCAAGGCTTTACCAATGCCTCGACCCCGATAATTCTCGCCGACGCCCATTGGCCCAAAGAAGTTTTTATAGGTGGCGTCATGGCAAGCAAAGCCGATCAAGTGGCTCCCCTCAAGGGCAATGAAACATGAAACAGGTTCTCGACAAAAGGCCGCTTCACACTCACTGGCCCAGTTTATATTATTGAACGTTTGAGCCACCCAGTCAGCCACGATCCGTTTTTCGCCGGCCAGGGCCCGGCGAATATCCAGGCCGGCCGCTTTTTGCGCAGCCAAAACCGGTCCCAAATCTGGCAACGTGTACAGTTTAACCAACATATCAGGCATTTAGAGATACTCCTATGTTAGCTTCATCTGACCATAATCAAAACGCATCCTTTCCAGACGGCCCTGGCTGTCCTTAAAACCACCCGGCCGGTTGCGGGCCAGCCAGAGATGACAATGTTCAGCCAATAAGTGCTCTGCTTCCTGGGCCAGTTGTTGGCGCAAGCTTGTATCTTCTTTGTTCTGGGCCTTGCCTAAGACCCACCCCCCCCGGCGACAGGCATGCCGCAGCATACCGGCGGCCCAACTGAACTCACGCCGGATCAGGTCAGCATCGACTCGGTTCATCTGAGCTGTGGCTAAGGGAGACATGGCCCGGTCGATATAGGCCAACGTTTTTTGCAGCGCCGTTTCATTTAGCCCCTGGCAGGCAGCGATTTTCTCCGGTGCCTGCTGCAAAATGTAAAAAAGAATCGAGCTGTTATGGGCCCGTAAACCTGTTTCCAGGTAGGCATTGCCCAAATCGTAGGCCAGGCGGCCCATACGACCGGTGGGGTCACCAAAAACATAAGTGCTACTGGCTTGAATCGGGTCCTGATCCCGGTTCGCTTCATAAGCCCAGCCCAGGGCTGCGCCGTAGGCATAGCCCAGATAGCTAACCGGCAGAGGCTGCCAATGCCCGGAGTCGCCCCAATCGGTGATCAGATAGCCGACAGCGCCATATTTGAGGCCGTTCTCGGCAGCATTGCGCAGATTGCCAAGGGCATTTTCGGTACGCCCGGCCACAGTATTCCAGCTAGAGGTGCCAGGACAAACGTAAAAGGGGATACCAGAGGCAGCGAATTTAGCCCCGTGATCGGCGAAGGGATGATCGGCCTCGTAACCCCATTCCAGGGCGACGATGTCGCGGGGCAGTTCCGTGATTAACTCGGGATAGGCCATGATGATGTCGCCCCAGAATTGCATAGTGCGCCCTCGCGCTTTAACCTCCCGGTAGATTTTGAGCAGAAAGTCGAGATAAACCCGGCCCTTGCCCCGTTCTTCGACCGGGGCTTTACTGCGTCCCTGTCCCAGGTCAACGGTTTCATCACAACCCACGTTAAACTGGCCACTACTAAAATGAGGCAACAGTTCATCCATGAGACTGCGTATCAAAGCCAGACTGCCGGGATCACCGGGGCAGAGGCTGAAAGACTGATCAAAGTAGCCCCAGGCGGTATCGCAGCCGGCGGGACATTCAGCCAAATGATTGTAACGATCGTGGATGAGCCAGCGGCGCATGTGACCAAAGGTGTTCTGGTTAGGCACCAACTCGACAAAACGTTCCCGGCAATAGGCATCGAGGGCCAGAATCTCCTGGCCGGTGATAGGAGAAGCCTCGGCCCAGACGTCGGGATGGTTACGATAGGCGAAGGTATGTTCGGTGTAGAGTTGGAACTGGTTGATTTTCCACGAAGCCAGCCGGTCAACCAAGTCGAACAGGGTTTCCAGCGTGGGGACCTTATCCCGGCTGATGTCAAGCATAACACCCCGGTGAGGAAAGTCGGGCCAATCACTCAGGCGAAGAAGCGGCAGGCGACCGCCACACTGGTGCAAAATTTGGATCAGCGTCTGCCCGGCATAGAAAACTCCGGCCGGCGTGCTGGCGACCACAAAAATTCCAGCGGAGGTGATGGTCAACTCGTAACCCTGGGGATGACGTGTCCCGGCTGGTATGACGCTGAGCCTCAGCCCCACCTGCTCCTGGAGAGCAGCATTCCCGGCCACAATTTCCCAATTGACCTGCGCGTGCTGACGTAGAGCTTGCTGTAAGCAGTTAGCCGTGAACCACAGGCTTTGCGGCTCGGCACTATCCAGCCCAATCAAAGCCTGGTCAGGTAAAGAAATCATACCATCCAGGATGGTCAGATGGCGTGGGGTGGGTAGTAGTAACAGACTTTTGGACATAGGATGACTTCTCGTTGGATTAAACTATAAATTTCCGGTTAGATCAAGACAGGGCGGCTTTGACCACCACCTCAGACCGCCCATCCGCAGGCAAGGGCACGACATCGCCCTCAACAGACTGACCGTCGACAGTCAGAGCGACAGAATTGCCGGGACCGAGGCGTTCTACGCTAATCTTGCAGGTCACGCCCCGGAAAACACGCACCGCCTCAAAGCCGGGCCAATCCCTGGGGATGACTGGGGCTACCTGAAGCCCCCTATACGTGGGGCGAATGCCCAAAATCCACTGGGTAATGGCCACGTAATTCCAGGCAGCGGTACCGGTTAGCCAGGAGTTTTTGGCTTCGCCATGGGTCGGCGCGTCCCGTCCGGCGATCATCTGGGCGTAGACATAAGGTTCGCAGCGGTGAATGTCGCTAATTTCCTCCCGGGCCGAAGGATTGATCCGCAGGTAGTAATCATGGGCCTGGTCACCGTGCCCGACACGGGTTTCGGCAATCATGAGCCAGGGGTTGGTGTGGCAAAAGATTCCGGCGTTTTCTTTATAACCGGGCGGATAAGAAGATATCTCGCCCAGGTGTAGATAATACTGCGAATAGGCCGGTTGCTGCAAGATAATCCCATGCGGCGTGGCCAGTTTTTCCCGCACGGAGGTCAAGGCCTGTTCGGCCTGGCCACTGGTCAAGCCAATGCCGGCCATAATGCAGAAGCCCTGGGGTTCGATGAAAATTTGGCCTTCCTCACATTCATGGGAGCCGACCTTGTGGCCAAAGTCGTCGTAGGCTCGCAGGAACCAGGCCCCATCCCAGCCATGCTCGAAGATGGTGGCTTCCATACGGGCCGCAGCTTCCCGGTAGAACCGAGCCTCCCCGGCCAGCCCCCGCACCTCGGCCAGGCCGGCCATTTCTTTGGCAGCCAGCACAAACAAGCCGGCGATCATGATCGACTCGGCCACTTTACCCTCTTTGTTGGTGGTAGTCTGGAAAGACTGACCGGGTTCTTCCGAGAAGGTGTTCAGGTTCAGACAGTCGTTCCAGTCTGCCCGACCGATAAGGGGCAAACCATGGGGTCCCAGGCGGTCGAGGGTATAGCGGATGCTACGCTGTAGATGATCGGACAATGGTTGTTCGCTGCCCGGGCGGTTATCGTAGGCTACAGGCTCGTCCAGGATGCGCCAATCGTCGGTCTCTTTCAGGTAGGCCACCACCCCCAGCACCAGCCAGAGGGGGTCATCATTAAAGTTGCTGCCAACGGCGTCGTTACCCCGCCTGGTTAACGGCTGGTACTGGTGGTAGGCCCCACCGGTCTCCAACTGGGTCGCCGCCAGATCGAGAATGCGCTGCCGGGCCCGTTCCGGCACCATGTGAACGAAACCCAACAAATCCTGATTGGAATCGCGAAATCCTATGCCACGGCCAATACCCGACTCGAAAAAGGAAGCCGAGCGCGACATATTGAAGGTAATCATGCACTGGTAGGCGTTCCAGATGTTGACCATACGATTGGTGTGCTCATCTGGAGTCTGCACCTGGAAAATGTTTAGCCGGCGATCCCAGTAGGTGCGCAGCGTTTCAAAGGCCGCCTGGACATTCCGGGGGTCAAGATAGCGCTCGATGACCGGCTTGACTGTCTGCTTGTTGAGATTTTGGGAGTCGGGGGGATCAAATTTCTGATCCCGGGGGTTTTCGTGATATCCGAGCAGAAAAATGATCTGGTGAGTTTGGCCAGGGGCCAGGGTCAGCCGGACCTGGTGGGAACCAATCGGCGCCCAGCCATGAGCGATTGAGTCGGTCGCCTGGCCGCTTTCCACGACCAGGGGGCGATCCCAACTCCGGTAAGGGCCCAAGAAGGCTTCCCGCTGGGTGTCAAAGCCGGCGATTTCCTCGGAACAAGCAAAATAAGCAAAGTGATCGCGCCGCTCGCGATACTCGGTTTTGTGATAAATTACACCGTCTTCAACTTCAACCTGGCCGGTGTTAAAGTTACGCTGAAAGTTGGTGGCGTCATCCTGGGCATCCCACAGACAAAATTCAATACTGGAAAAAATCGACAAATTGACCGTGTCATCACGCCGGTTGGTCAAGGTCAACTCCCACACTTCCAGTGTTTCGCCCAACGGGACGAAGTAACGGGTTTGAGCTTCAATTTGAGCACAGGTAGAGGTAATCGTGGTGTAACCAAGCCCGTGACGACAGGTGTAATTTTCCAGGCCATGGTGGGTCGGTTGCCAGGTTGGGGACCAAAACTGGCCAGAATCGTCGTCACGCAGGTAAATGTAACGTCCTCCTGAATCGAGCGGAACATTATTGTAACGATAACGGGTCAGGCGACGTAAACGGGCATCCCGGTAGAAAGAATAGCCTCCGGCTGTATTGGAGATCAAGCCAAAATAATCTTCGCAGCCCAAATAATTGAGCCAGGGCAGGGGGGTGTCGGGCCGGGTGATCACATATTCGCGGTTCGTATCGTCAAAATATCCGTAGCGCATACGCTTTTTCCTTTCCGCATTTTGCATCAATATCATTTTGTGGCTACTATACTGAGCGCACGTCAAATGAGTGCAGTTAGAGTCGATTGACTCCATTTGCTCCGAATCAAAGAGCGCTCAGTATACCATAGATTAGAATCCTGGGCCATACGATAATAAAAACGGGGTACGTTTTAGTTTTGGGGCGAGTTATGATTTAGCAACCGGTTAAGCCTTATGGAGTCGAGGCTTCAGCCGGTCGAGGCTCCGTTTGGACCGGCTGAAGCCTCGACTCCACAATATGCTTGCCCCCAAGCGGTCAAACTGCAGAGATGGAGTCCAAAGTGCACTTTGGACTCCATAATTCTCGCGGATGGCGCAAACGTTGCAGGTAACAAAGAATCATAGCGTCGAAGGAGTTATTATGAGCAAGGATTACACCAACCAACCTTTCAACCAGGTACGTCGCAAAGACCGGGCCGTGACTGACGAGGCCTGGATACGAGCTTTTTTGCACCGGGCCCCTTATGGCGTTCTGGCCACGGCTGACAATGGACAGCCGTTCATCAACACCAACCTGTTTGCTTACGACGAAGCAAGCCAGGCCATTTACATCCATACGGCCCGGAAAGGACGCACCCGGACCAACGTCGAAGCCAATGAGCGGGTCTGTTTCAGCGTCAGCGAAATGGGACGCTTGCTACCGGCCGATGTGGCCCTGGATTTTAGCCTGGAATATACCGGGGTGGTCATTTTTGGCACGGCCAAGATCGTTACGGATGAGGCCGAACAGAGGCACGGCTTACAATTGCTGCTCGACAAGTACTTTCCACACTTGCGCCCTGGTCAAGACTACCGGCCTATCACCGCCGAAGAGTTAGAGATTACCGCCGTTTACCGGATTGACATCGAGCAGTGGAGCGGCAAGCAGAAAAAGGTAGGTGAGGATTTTCCGGGGGCATTTTTTTACGGGGAAAGAGAGGAATCTCTATAACCATACCTCAAAGCAGCGCCGCCCGCAGCCCAGCCACTAAAACCAGCAACCCCACCATCTGAATTAAATGGTAGAGACCGTTGTAGTCGAACGGCCAGATAAAATGGACCGAGACAGACTCACTGGCCTGGACCCCGGCGGCAATGGTCGTGACCAGCACCCCGGCTGCCATCAGCCCGGCCCCGTCGAGGAATCCCTGAATGGCCAGCCAGCTATAAACAGCCAGGGCAAAAAGCATGGCGATGGCTTCGTAGATGATAAAAACCAGGAAACTGCCGGGTTTGAGCCAGGTGACTGCGTAGAAGACCAGGCCAATTACCACCATCACCGGCAACACCTGCCGAGAAATGGCATAGCCCCACCCGTCGTAAACAACGCCAACCACAAATAAAGCCACGGTCACTCCCAAGGCCAGGTAGAGTGGTTGCCAGAGAAGATGGTTGAGCCTGGCCGACATCTTGAAACCGTGCGCAACTGTGCCCAACAGGGCAGCCAGGGCCAGCAGGCCAAAGACCCACGACCAGATATTGGTTTTCCACGGGTCACTCTGCCCCAGCCAGCGTAGATACAGGAGACAGCCCAGGGCCAATAGGGCTAAAATAGCATCGGTGACGGCTGTGGTTCGTTCGGTGGGAATGTCGATGAGTCGCATTCCTACAACAATCGCTCAACCAGTCGCTCGACAATGCCCATGACGACCGACTCGGCGCTGCTGTCTTCATCGTCCAATTCTGGATTCCACATAGTCACCGAAATGGCTGCAATGCGGCCGGTGTCAGCCAGGCGGGCCAGGGAAGCCTCAATGGTTTCCAAGGAGGAACCGCCCTTAGCCGGATAACTGACGGCCGACATATCGGTTAAAGACAGCACATCGCTATCAAAGTGGATATAAATGGGGCGGTCGGGTAAATCGAGGGTCAGCAAATCGGCTACATCGGGCAGATGGGTCACGGCAGAACGGGCCAGGGCTTCTTTTTCGCCGGGGTCGAGATCGCGGGCATCGGTCAGAATGACCTGGGCTTCCGGGTGAACCGTGGCCCCGGCTCCCTCGACAATGGTTTGCTCCCCGCGACCGCAAAGCATGGCCAGGGGCATCCCGCCGATAAAACCGCTGGGCGTTGTTTCGGGGGTGTTAAAATCGCCGTGGGCATCGTACCAAATCAAGCTTAAATCCGGTGTCTCGCGCTGCAAACCGGCCAGAACACCGATGCTAAAGGTGCAATCACCGGCAATAACTACGGGTAAATGACCCTCAGCGCGAATGGTGGCGACTTCACCGGCCAGTATGCGGCATAGAACGCCCATACGCTCGGTTGGCGTACCTTCGGCCGGAGGTGAGGCCACCAATCGCCAGGTGTGGCGAGCCATAGCGGCTCGGGGTGGGCTAAAGTCACCCATACAATAGGGAGCAAAGACATAGATTGGTTTCATTTTTCCTCGTAGTCGTCGCCGTAATCAATACCCGGTGGCAAAAACCACTGACGTTGGGTATAAATCTCAAAACCAAATTTATTAAAAAAATGGTAAGCCTGGGCCGTAGAATAGAGCATCGCGACAGGACACTTATTTTCACCGGCCTGGCCCAACATTTGGTAGAGCAGCGTGGTCGCCACACCCCGTTGCCGATAGGGGTCAATGGTGCACACATTCCAGATACTGGCCACATCTTCGACGCAGATCAGCGTCCCGGCTCCCACCGGTTGTTCATCTAAAAAGGCCAGGTAATGTTGAATGACCTCATTTTTAAGGTGAGCAACCGGAAAAAGTTTGACCATATCAGCCAGGGGAAAGTCGAAAACTTGATGCAGTAGCGTACAGAAAGCGGTCAGAGAGGGAACGGTGCGCACAGGCTCCACATAAACTTCTGGATTAGGTTCAACATCGGTCGGAAATCCCCGCAGAAACATGGCCGGCTGAGGGGGCAGTGATTGGTAATGCCGCTTGTCAAGAAAATCAAGCCCCTCGGGGAAGCGATCGTGGACCAACTCGACTGAGTAGAGCACGTCTCTGTGGACAAAGAAGGCGGCTGCGTCAGCCAGAGTGTCATCGGTCAGACCGGTTGGGGTCAGCGGCAGAAAAATATTAAAAGTGGGCCAGCGCAAACCACTAAAACCGCGCACCCAATGTGGCGTTGTTTCAAATATCCCTCCTGAAACGGTTCGATACAGTATCGCTTGAGCAGCAATAAGATGCCGATCCAGCCCGGTTCGGGTCGAGGAGTCTATCATGGGCTACCTCATCAAATCAGAATTGACAATTTGGCCCACGTAGCTTACAAGCTAACTGCTTAATAGGCAAATTTTATGGGGCAAAGTAAAAGTGAGCGGCCGGTGGTTGGTGGTAACAACCTCAATCTGACCCCTTCCTCTTCGCCAATTTTTCCCTACTCAATCTCAGCTCAACTATCGTCAATCCGTGACTGTACCAAGCAGTTGCTGAACATCGAACAACCGAACTGGTCCGTATCGTTGCGCTGTGGCTAATATTCTACCGTCCGGCGAGAAAGCCACAGCTTCTATACCGATACGTGTCCAATTCTGTCTCAGGGTCCGAATTCGAGCCCCATTCTTTACATCCCATAGCTGCACCACCCCGCGGCTTCCTGCCGATGCCAGCACGGCCCCGTCCGGTGAGTAGGCTATATCGAGGACATTACTATGATGCCCTTTGAGCGTATATAGCGGCGTTCCATCCTCTGTTCGCCACACCCGCACTGTGTCATCCCAACTGGCCGAAGCTAAGGTCCGACCGTCTGGAGCGAAGACGACTCTCTCTACTACACTGGTATGCCCCTTCAAGGTATTTAGCAATCTTCCATCTTCTACTCGCCATAATCGTACCGTGTGGTCCCGACCACCTGAAGCTAGAATAGTACCATCTGGTGAATAAGCCACAGTTGAAACACGGTCTGTATGTCCATCTAATTGGTGCAGTAGTATTCCATCACTTGTTTGCCATATCTGTAGTTTCCACCCCGAAAATGTATAATCCCTGAAGATCACAGCTAAAGTACTCATATCCGGCGCAATTGCCATCCCTGTTATTAGTTTCTCATTTATGTTTAATTTAGATTGTAAGACCCAATCTCGGGTGCGCCATGCTGATACTGTCTCCTCTGAAGTTGCAACAAAAAAAGCACTATCGGGCGAAAAGATTCCCGTCTCACCAGGGATTTCACTGAGTAGCATCCCATCGCTTATCCGCCATATTCTGATACCACTCATCGTGTCACCAGCAAACATTGTTAAATCCCTAGCAAAAGTTTCCCTGGCTAGTCCTCCTATGTCTAATTGATGTCTACAACCGGTGTAATTTAGGGATAGGTCCAACCAACTACAGGGTTGCGACACCACTATCGCCAAGAAACACGCTCCCAGGAGAATAATTCCGATCCCTAAAACAACTGCTCCTTTAAGAGTGTTTCTATTGACCACAGTTACATCCATTATCGGGTTTAAGCGCAACTTCACCTGATGACACAGCCTCATCTAGAAAATGCCAACCCTACCTCATTTTCCCACCACTCGCCCGTGAATCCGTAATCAGTGGTCAGTGATCGGTTATCAGTGGGGTTGCCGTACAGGTCGTACTCATTATACGCCACAACCTCGCCGTTGTCATCCACCGCCTGGCGGATATCCAGGCCCTCACTCAACAAATACCGTGTCTCTCCCGCCGCGCTCTCGGTCACAATCACGCCGGGCAGGTGCAGGCTTGCCCTAAGGTGGTTGTTTGTGGGCAGTTTCGTCAGCCAGGCGATGGTTTCCCGTCAGTCGCCAGCCGGACAATTATTCCCCGCTTGACTACCCCACCCCCGTCAAACGTGATAAAATAGTACTGCGTATTGCGTATTGGCAAACTTATACGCAGTAGGTACAATGAAACCCATCTCATACCAAAGAAAAATCGCTACAATTTTAATAACCATTGCCATTCTGATCGCTTTGGTGCTGGTTGTCATTATCCAACAATGGCTGCTGGTCGATCTACCCCATCCCGACGAGCTGTACCAGTACACCACCGCTCCCTCCACCAAAATCTACGACCGGCATGGCACGCTGCTGTATGAAATCACCGACCCCCACCAGGGCTTGCACACTCCGTTGACCTTGGACGAGATTCCGCCAGCCTGTCTGCAAGCCACCATCGCCACCGAGGATGCCAGCTTTTACCGCAATCCGGGCGTTGATGCCTGGGCCATTATTCGGGCTTTATACATCAATATCAAGGGGGGGGAAGTGTTGAGCGGTGGCAGTACCATCACCCAACAGTTGGCCCGTAATCTGCTGCTGTCGCCGCAAGAGCGGACCGAAATCAGCCTGACCCGCAAGCTGCGCGAGGCCATCCTGGCCTGGCGCCTGGCCCGGACCTACGCCAAAGATGAGATTCTGACCCTCTACCTCAACGAAACCTACTACGGCAATCTGGCCTACGGCATCGAGGCCGCCAGCCGGACTTATTTTGGCAAACACGCCGCCGAACTGGACCTGGCCGAGTGTGCCACGTTGGCCGGTTTGCCCCAGAGTCCGGCCAACTACAACCCCCTGGAGAATCCAGAAGCGAGCCGGGCCAGGCAAAATATTGTCCTGAATTTGATGGTCAAGCAGCAATTTATCACTGTCGACGAGGCCGATAGTGCCCGGCGGGAGAAGCTGGGCTTTGCCGCCGTTCCCTTTCCCATTGAAGCGCCCCATTTTGTGATGTTTGTCCGGGGTGAACTGGAAAGAAATTACGGGCTGGAGGCCATCTATCGCCAGGGGTTGCAGGTTTACACCACCCTCGATTTGAACATGCAAAATACGGCCCGGCGTATCGTCCGTTACCGCCTGGCCGAACTGGCCGAGCGTGAGGATGGTCTACCCCCGCGTAACGTGCGCAACGCGGCCGTGGTGGTCATGGATCCGCACACCGGCGAAATTTTGACCATGCTCGGCAGCCCCGATTATTTCGACCCCCGTATTGACGGCGCAGTCAATGCCACTATGGCCACCCGCCAGCCCGGCTCTTCCATCAAGCCGATTACCTACGCGGCCGCCTTTGACCCCGACATCGCCGCCGCGTACGGTTACCAGCCCTTGACCGCAGCCTCGATGATGGTTGACGTGCGGACGGCTTTTGTGACCAAAGAAGGTCAACCTTATGTACCCGAAAACTACGACCGCACCTGGCGCGGGCCGGTTCTGCTGCGCCAGAGTTTAGCCAGTAGCTACAATCTCATCGCCGTTAAAGTCCTGGATTACGTGGGGCTGGACACGATGATTGACCTGGCCCGGACGATGGGCATTACTACCTTCGATAACAAAGATTTTGGCCTGGCCCTCACCCTGGGGGGCGGGGAAGTACGGCTGTTGGAGCTAACGGCCGCTTACAGTGCCTTGACCAGTGGCGGACGTCGGGTGGAACCGGTGACCATCACCCGCATCACCGACCATGACGGTCACCTGGTTTACGAATCGCCCAAAGACCTGAATCCCGGTCCGCGAGTCATGGATGCTCGCACGGCTTACCTTATCACCGATATTTTGAGCGACAATTACGCTCGTCGTTCCACCTTTGGTCCGGGCAGTCCCCTGCGGCTTTCCCGCCCGGCAGCGGCCAAAACCGGTACCACCCAGGACTGGCGCGACAACTGGACGGTGGGTTACACCCCCGATTTAGTCGCCGGCGTTTGGGTGGGCAATGCCGATAACGAGCCCATGCGCCACATCTCCGGCGTGACCGGCGCCGCCCCCATCTGGCACGATATTATGGAGGAACTCCACAAAGCCCGCCCCGTCCGTGATTTTGCCATACCAGAGGGCCTGGTTGAAAAGACAGTCTGCGCCGACAATGGCCTGTTCCCCGTAGAGGGTGGTGCGTGGAGCGTAGAGCGAATTTCAAGTCAAGCAATACGCAACACGCAACATGTCTCATCCGCCGACTCTCATCCAACCCTCCAAACACCACAATTCCCTGTTCCATGTCCTCACACCATCACCGAAAAGTTCATCCCCGGCACCGAGCCTCAGCGCTTTGACGATTGGCATCAGAAAGTCGCTTTGGACCGGCGTAACGGTCTTCGAGCCGGATCGGGCTGCCCGCTCGATTTCGTCACCTTTCAGACGTTTACTTTCTATCCGGCCGAAGCCCGAGCCTGGGCCAAAAAACAAGGTGTGCCTCAACCGCCCGATATTTATTCACCCTTCTGTCCCAATCAGGGAATGGCGAATGAGCGAATGGGCGAATCGGCGAATACCCTACCGGGCACAGGTGGGCGAATGGGCGAGTCAACCAACCAACAACCCAACCAACCAACCCTCATCTTCACCAGCCCCGACCCGGGCAGTGTCTTTCGCCTGGCACCCAACATCCCGGCTGACAAGCAAAAAATCCGCATTAGTGTCCGGCCGGCCGATGGGGTGGCGGTGCAGCAGGTTTCGCTACTGATTAACGGCCAATTGTTAACCCAGGGAACAGAGACACTGTGGCAGATGTCACCGGGGGTGTATCTGTTTGAAGCGGTCGGCGTCGACTCGGCCGGAAATGAAGTATCGGCCCGGGGGGTTACGGTGAAGGTAGTGGAGTAGGCTGATCGAAAGGAATTGTGGGAGTCGAGGTTTCAGCCGGTCAAGGCATCAGGATTCTCACCGGCTAAAGCCTCGACTCCAGTTTGTAGTGAAACTTCTTGATTAAGGGAGTTCCGAAATTTAAATCATCCCAAAACTTTCGGCGACGTGAAGCGTAAAACGTGAAACGTGAGGGTTTATGGCGTAAAAACATCACGTTTCACGCTTCACGTTTCACGGAGTTGGGACAA
>DAOUMU010000150.1:0-2048 GCA_034409055.1 Anaerolineae bacterium | reverse complement strand
CAAAAAGTAACTTCCGCTTGATGTCGCTAGCCAACTCGTAAAACGTAAAACGTGAAGCGTAATGACTTATCTACAGCTCATTTTTACGTCACTGCCCTGTGGGTTTACGCTTTACGTCACCTGCCCTGTGGGTTTACGTAGTTGGATGCTTTATGAGGTTGCCTTACCGGAAGTTACTTTTTCATTGTCAATTCTGGTTCTATGTACTATTTTACCCTATTATCTTAAGGTAGGCAATGGTGTCCTGCAATCAGTGAGCCAGTGATTCAATTTCGCCCCAATGCCGGTTATTTTGTAAAAGTCCAATAAACATCGTACTCCACCTGGCCAGGACAAATCCAGACCATTTTCCGGCAAATTTTGTAATAGTCAATAACAGTTTGAACAATGCCAACCGAAAGCCCGAGGCTAACCCACAGGGCAGGGCCATCGGGCTGAAAGAGCGAAGGATGCTAAAAGCACCCTAAAAAGCTAAATTTCAGCCCGATAGGGCTTTGCTCTTTTAGTGCGGGTCTTTAGGCCCGCAGTCGGCGGTGTTCAAAGTGTCGTTGACCACTACTCCAGCGAGAGCGGTACTGAATCCACGATATTTCTGTTCCCACTGGGCGGACCCGGTGCCGTGAGAGCAAGATTGGACGACTTTTATAGTGGTTCAACGCGGATTTGTGGGGTAAAAAGCCAGACCTGACAGGTTTATTCAGTGTAGAATCCAGAGGTTTTTGGAAGAAGGGATTTATCTCTAATGAATCATCACGTTTGCCCATGGTGGTTAGCTTATACCTTTGATAATCCGGTTCGACAGTGGCTTCACAATCCGGAAAAAATTCTCGGTGACTTCATCGACCGGGGCCAGACCGTCATGGACCTTGGTTGTGGCATGGGCCACTTTTCGCTGGGGATGGCCAGATTGGTGGGTGAAAATGGCCGGGTGATTTCGGTCGATATCCAGGCCCAAATGCTGGCAAGAGTCCGTTATCGGGCTAAACAGGCCGGCCTGGAGTCACGTATCCAACTTCACCAATGTGCAGCAGACAGGATTGGCCTGGATGAACAGGTGGATTTTGCCCTGGCCTTTTGGATGGTGCATGAAGTGCCCAATCAAGCAACCTTTTTTGAGGAGCTGCTGATCCTGCTCAAGCCCGAGGCGCGTTTTCTGCTGGTTGAACCGAAGATTCACGTGACCGCCCCGGATTTTCAGCAGACGGTAGAGGTAGCTCGGGCCACAGGTTTAAGGCCACATTCGGCACCAAAGGTCAGGTTGAGCCGAGCGGTATTGTTTGTGAAGGAGAGGTAAGCACGGATTTCATTACCCGACCTTAGAAATCAGGTAACTGCCTACCCTCATGTCATTCCGAGGAGCGGAGCGACGAGGAATCTCCGGTAACAAGGGCAAATCCAGCCTGAAACAGGAGATTCTTCGCTCCCTGTGGTCACTCAGAATGACATGGTAGGTAGTTACGAAATCAGAAACCAGGTTTTTCGCTGGCTGAGGCATTTTTGGTCCTCCAGAATGCTCAAAAAGCAACGATTAGCTTGGTTCAGACGACAAAAAACCTGGTTTCTCTCTTCGTGCCGGGTAGTGAAATACACGATAAAAATAGCGTTGCTACAAAACCGTCATCTGAACTAAACATTTACGCCAAAGGTTCTCTTTTTCTCCGTGTATCTCCGTGTCTCCTTCGTGGCTCTGGGTTAATATAGCCCTATACTTTACGACTGCGCAGCCTGGCCGGACAATAAACGTTGTCGCAAGCCCGACAGACGACGGTTCGAATCTGGACCAGGGCCACGGCCACCAGTACCCAAAACGTAACCAACAGGCCGGTCTCCTGCCACAGCCAGAGTTGGGGCAGTCCGATCAACCATAGCAGGGCCAGACCGAGGATGGCGAATTCAACCGGGGTATAAGGACCTGTTTGCCGGTTGGTCAAGGCCACCACGATCTTACCGGGGATAACGTGGCCGCAGTGGGTTCGGCAGGGACATTTGGCGCAGTAAGCATAAAGGATGCCCCCCAACGCGGCCAGGCAGCCCCCCAGATAGACAAC
>DAOUMU010000149.1:0-19510 GCA_034409055.1 Anaerolineae bacterium | reverse complement strand
CGCCAGCCCTCTTCACTCCACCAATCCTGGTTGTCATAGCCCCCCGCTTCAATAAACTGGCCAAACTGGGCGTTGGTCACCGGGTAAACCCCGGCCCGGAAGGGCGCGACCTCCCGCTTTTCTTTTTCCTCGCCGTACAAGAATTCGCCCTGAATGGGGGGGGTGAGGAGCGGTGGCAGGGTAGTTACGCCTTCTCTGGGATCGCCCAGTAAACCCAGGACACGCCCGGCTTTGGCTCGTAGCGGCAGGTCTACCTGCTTATCCACCATCGTCGCCTGCAACGCTTCAACAATGGCCCTTTTGCAGACCGGGGTCACCCCACCCGGCCAGGCATCCAGCACTGCTTCTCCGGCCAGCACTACAGCCTCGCCCGCTTTGCCCGGTGCTTGCCTGATCAGTTCCCCTAAAACCGCCCCGGCTGCTTCGTCTCGCTGCTGGACAATACCCAGGTAGCCGATGGTCAGCAAGCTGACTTCGTGCCAGTTGTCGTCGCCAATGTGGGCCGCCAACGCTGCCACCACCGGCTCGATGTCTCGCTGCCCTTGTTGGGCAATGGCCACCCCGGCCAGGTATTCCTGAAAGGTCAGGTGGATGAAGCCATACGCGCCCGAACCCCGTTCCAGCAGCAGGCTGGCGTATTCTCTGGCGTCGGCTAACAACTGCCGGGCGGCCTGCTCCGGTTCGGCTTCGCCCCGGTTGGTATATATTTCCGCCAGCCTGCGCCGCACCGCTGCCTGCTTGACCAGGCCCACGCCGGGGCTGGCCTGGTGCATCCACAGGGCCAGGGGAGCCAGCACCCGCACGGTTTCCACCACGTCCAGGTCCCGGCGGGGGGGCCGGCCCAGGCCCCGGCTTAGATTCCAGTGGCGCAGCAGGGTCTCGATATATTTCTGGTACAGTTCCACCCGCCGCTGCGGCAGGGTCACCCCCTGCCGCTTCATCAGGGCCAGGATGGTCAGCAGGAGAGGATTGGCAGCCAACTGGCGCACGCCTGGATTACGGTCGATCGCCGCCAGCAGTTCGGCCCGCTCTCGGGCGGCTTCTTCTGTGGCCACGGGCGTATCACCCCGGGCGGCTCGTTCCAGGGCCCCGGTCCATTGGCTAACAAATTGCTCGATCTCTTCGGCCTCAAAATCCACCAGGGTACATTCGGCCAGGCCCTCGACCACAGGCCGCACTTCCCGGTAGCCCACAATCCGGCTGGTCAGGATGAATTTGTTGTCCTTCTGCTGCTCCATCGTGAAGAAATCCACCACCCGGTTTACGACCAGGTGGCGCTGGCCCAGGTCTCTGACTTCGTCCAAACCGTCCAGTAACAATAAGGTGCCCCCCCGCTCTAAGGCTTCGGTCAGCATCGCCGCAATGGGCAGCTTGATGCCTCGCTGCCGGTAATAGGTGGCCACGAACTCATCCAGGGGCACATCGGCCCTATCCAGAGCGTTGGCGTAGGCCGACAGGGGCACCAGCAGCGGCAGGCGTTTGCCCAGGCCCAGGGCTTCACCTTGGCCCAGGGCCAGGCGCAGGGTCAGGTATTTGAGAAAGGTGGTTTTGCCCGCCCCGGGATCACCCAGGATGATCAGGCCATCGTGCTGTTTAAGTAACTTGAGCAGGGGCTGCGGTTCGCTGAGCCGCTGGCCCATCGCTTCCGCCTCTTCCTCACTTACCTGCCGCCCGGCCAGGCGCAGTGCCCGGCTCCAGGTTTCCCCTTCCGGCATTTCGATGCGGGCTTTGAGGGGCACGTACATCTCCAGCAGGGGCATCCGCAAAGGCACCCGGTCGGACACACCCATACCCTTGAAGTCCAGGTAGCGGTAGAGATTGAGCAAATGGGTCAAGTAGCGTTCGGTGGCCTGTTGCAGCGTGCCCACCGGCAGCCGGGTCACCTCCGGCCCGGCAAATTCCCGCCAAAAACGTTCCGCCGCCAGAAGCACCACGTTCCGGTCGCCGCTGATGGCCACGCTGCCGGGAGCGGTGGCGGCTGCCGCTTCTGCGCCCAACACGTCGCCTTCAACCTGAGTGCCAATAAGCACCTGGCCCTGATCGCCCTGCGTGATGATCACCTCAAACCGGTTCAGGTTACCCAGTTGGGCCAGTTCCGCCCGCAAGGTTTCGGTAAACCACTGCTGATCTGCACCTGATAAAACCGCCTGCGCCTGCGGAATGGCTGCCATCTTTTCCAGGATAGCATCCAGGGCCTGGCGCAATTCTGGGTTACTGGGGACCTGTTCGGCCACCCAGCGGGCCACTTCGGTCTCGTCCAGGTCTTCGGCCCGGTCTTGCCAGCGCTGGATCTGCTCGGCCAGCAGGTTGCCGCCTACGCCCGCGCCCACACTGCCCAGGGCCATGACCACCGGCAGCAACTGCCCGGCCCGGGCCGCTTCCACCAGTGGCCACAGGCTCAGGCTGCACAGCATGCCATACAGCAAGTAGGGCACATCCTGCCTGGTGCGCCGTTTCAGCCACCGGCCCAGTTGGCCAAGTTGCTCTGCCGCTTGTTTCTGCCATAGTTCCGGGGTAAATGTCATCGTCTACCTCTCCTCATCCGTTCAGCCGAGGAATCCGCGTTCTGCCTATTGTATCACGCCTGTCCCCTGGTGACAACAAGTATGTAGAATAGAACTTTTCCATGACGATGGATATGGACTTGACGATTTGATGTTGACCCTCAGATATAACAACGGATTGAAGGATTTAGCGGATAAAATCCGGTTAATCCTACTTATCCGCTGTTATATTATGTTAATGGAAAATTCCTATGTAGAACAGGCTTTCCAGCCTGTCTAGCCGGACAGACTGGAAAGTCTGTCCCGCTTGTCCTAACCGGCAACGTGGGGTACAATCGAAATGAGGGGTAGGGCAAGTTGCTAACTTGCCCGTGAACAAAAATGACTAACTTTGTTGCCTATTGGAAACAACAACAGGCCAGACGGCGCCGCCAAAATCAAGAATTAACCCGGGTCGCCCGGCGTGACCTGGAGCGAATCGCGCAAACTTTACGGGATAACTACGGGGTGCAGCGTATCATACTCTTTGGCTCGCTGGTCAAAGGCCGCTTCACCGCTGAGTCCGATATCGATCTGGCGGTAGCCGGTCTGGTTCCAACCGACTTTTTTACGGCTTACGCCGAGGTCAACCGGCTCTCACGTTTTAACGTGGATTTGAAACCCCTCGAAAGTTTACACCCTCACTTTTTCCGGCGGGTTCTGGCCCAAGGGGAGATCATCTATGAAGCATCTGACTGCGCCTGAACTCAAAGAGATTGCTCTGGATATTGAAGTTGAACTGGGGCAATTGACTCGGCTACGAGAAGAGATGGAAGAGGTCAACCAGCTTATCGACACCCTGCCTGACTTAGCCCATGTTTTTTACGAAAATCAGGCCCTCAAGCTCCATAACTTCTACAGCGGCTGCGAGCGAATATTTCGAATCGTGGCTTCTGAACTGAATGGTGCACTACCCAGTGGCTACGACTGGCACAAACGCCTGTTGGAGCGTATGACCGTCACCCACGAGGGGCGACCGGCGCTTATCTCCAACGAAACCGCCCGCTTACTGGAGAAATATTTGGCCTTTCGCCACATCGTGCGCAATATCTACGGCTTTGAGTTGGAGGCAGAACGGGTGACCCAATTATTAGCCCAACAGCGTACCGCCTGGCAGAAGTTTGAAGCTGATGCCCGTCAGTTTATCGACTGGCTAAGGAAAACGGCAGAACAGTTGGCATAAAGCTATTAGGTAGTTTTAAGGGATACACCAAGTCAATACACCATCTCCCCCCGCACAAAGGCGGCCGTGCGGGAGTCGGTGGGGGCCTTAAAAAAGGTGGGGGTGTGGCCGATTTCAATCAGGTGACCTTCCAGGAGGAGGGCGGTGCGGTGGGCCAGGCGTTTGGCCTGAAAAACGTTGTGCGTCACCAGGACTACGGTGGTACTTCGTTCTTGATTGACTTCGGTGATAATCTGTTCGATCAGTTTGACGTTGTACGGATCCAGGTTGGCCGTCGGTTCATCCAACAGCAGTACGGTCGGCTCGATGACCAGGGCCCGGGCCAGGGCCACCCGCTGGGCCTCGCCGCCGCTCAGGGTACGGGCCGAGGCTTTGGTCAGGTCACTCAAGCCGACCCGCTGCAGAGCCTCGGTCACCGCCCGCTCAACTACTCGACCGTTTCGTCCCCGCAATTTAAGGCCGTAAGCCACGTTGGCCGCCACCGAGCGGTTGAGCAGGACCGGTCGCTGAAAAACGGTCGTCACCTGGCGGCGTAATTCAAGTGAGGCCTGGCGACGATCCAGGCTCGTTCCGGCAAAGGTCAGGTAACCGGCGGCCGGTTCTTCCAGGAAGTTAAGCAGGCGCAACAGGGTACTCTTGCCGGCCCCACTTGGTCCAACAATGGCCAAAATCTCCCCGGCATAGATCTCCAGCCCGTCGACCTGTAACACGGTGCGGCCTTCGTAGATTTGAGTCAGGTTGTGGAGACGATAGACGAGATCACTGCCCATTGGCATCACCGGAGCAAATCTCTCCCCTGCGAACGAATCATCACCAGGTTAATCAAAAAGGACAGTATCAACAGAATCACCCCCAGGGCGATGGCCAGATCAAAGTTGCCTTTGCGGGTCTCCAAAACAACGGCCGTGGTCAGGGTCCGCGTTTTGCCCTCGATATTGCCCCCGACCAGCATGACCGCCCCGACCTCGGAGATGACCGAACCAAAACCGGCAATGATCGACACAATCACTCCGATCCGGGCCTCGGTCAGGATGGCCAGGGTGGCCTGCCAACTGGTGGCTCCCAGGGCCAGCAACTGCTGCCGCATGTTCGGGTCAACCCCCATCACCGCGGCCATGGTAAAACCGGCCACCAGCGGAAAAGCGATAATGGTTTGGGCCACGATGATGGCCTTGGGGGTAAAAAGCCAGCCCAGTATGCCGATGGGACCGCTGCGGGAGAGCATCAAGTACACGAACAGGCCGACAACCACCGGCGGAAAGCCCATCCCGGTGTAGAGAAGGGCCATGATCAGCCGGCGGCCAAAAAAACGCCTGAGGGCCAACAAGACCCCCAGGGGAATACCAACCAGGGTGCTATAAGCCAGGGCCACCCCGGAAACGTACAGGGAGAACCCAATAACTTCATACAGGGCCGGATCCAGGCTCACGATCAGTCCAAAAGCCTGGATCGCGCCCTGAAGTAAATCTTTCATTGAGTTGACTATTGCTTAGCCGCGTTCCAGGCGGCGGAGTCTGGTACAAAGAGGGGCATACCAAACTTGTCCACCCCAAACTGGCTGATCAGTTGTTGCGTCTCGAGCGAGGTCAACCACTCAATAAAGGCCATAGCTCCGTCCGCATTGACATTGGGGTGCATAGCCGGATTGACGGCAATCACCCCGTAGGGATTGAACAATCGCGAGTCTCCCTCCACCAAAATCTCCAGGTCAATGCCCTCCAGGGTGCGGGCCAGGAAGGTGGCCCGGTCGCTGAGGGTGTAAGCTTGCTGCTCGTTGGCTACGGTCAGGGTGGCCCCCATGCCCTGCCCAACTGATAGATACCACTCCCCTTCCGGCCGGACATAGGTCTTGTCCGCGCTTTGAATGCTGGCCGCCTCCACCAGCGGCACCTGGCTGGCTTGCCACAGGCTCTGTTCTTTAGTGTGCGTGCCGGAATCATCGCCCCGAGAAATAAACAGGCTTTGGGTTTCGGCAATTTTGGTCAAAGCCGCCACCACGTCGGTCATACCCCGAATGCCGGCCGGATCGGCCGCCGGACCGACGATGATAAAATCGTTATACATCACGTCCTGGCGGTTGACCCCAAAGCCGGCCTCGACAAAGGCATCCTCCCGGCTGCGGGCATGCACCAGGATGACATCGGCGTCGCCGTTCTCGCCCAACTGGATGGCCTGTCCGGTACCCACAGCAATTACCTCCACCGTGGCCCCATACCGGGCTTCAAAATCAGGCAGAATGGCCTCCAGCAGGCCGGAGTTTTCCGTGCTGGTGGTAGTGGCCAGCACCAACCGGCCCACTGTCATACCGCTCGACTCGGCCGGGGAAACGCTCACTTCCGGTATATCCAAGGCCCGATTCAGGAGAACCTCGGCCTCGGCCGGGCTGGGGACACACAACTTCCAGCCGATTTCAATAATATCCACATTTTCAATTTTGGCAAAGGTGCTATCCTCGGCATGTTTGGCGTTGGTCGCCTCGGCGATGGCCGGGTAAGCAAAAACGTCACCGTAAACCTTTTCGGCAATCTTCGACAGCCAGTCATCCGCCTGGACAATAATTTCCTGCTCACAGGCCACAGCTCCCTGCCCCGGCGGCGCGGCTAATACCACGGGTTGTAAGACAAAGACCAACAAAAAGAGAAAAGAGATTACCAAGAACTTTTTACCAGTTTTCATAATTCAACCTCCTTATAGATTAAATTTGTAGGGCAAGTTGCTCACTTGCCCGTAGCACCTCCGACAAGTTAGCAACTTGTCTCACAAATTTTAATTATTCAGCCACTCCACCCGGCCTGTCTGGCGGACGTCGTAGCCACCCAGAGCCTTGATCCGGGTGCTGGCCTCGTCGGTCGTGAGCCAGCGGGCCAAAGCCTGCACCGGCGGGCGAGACCAGATCTCAGCCGGAATAACCAGATCGTAACGCTCCGTGGTCAGGGGCAAAAAATCCAGCCCATACGCCCGGGCCGCCGCTTCTACGCCCAGCCCCACGTCGGCCCGGCCTTCGGCGATGGTCCGGGCCACTTCCGAGTGAGTCCGGGCCTCCAGTTCATAACCGGCGATGTGCTCCGGAGCCAGTCCCAACCGGCGCAGATGAGCATCCAGCCAGACGCGCGTGCCAGCGCCGGGCTGGCGATTGACGAAACGCAAACCGGGCCGGGTCAAATCGGCCAGGCTGGTAATACCGGCCGGATTCAAAGGGGAGACAATAAGCCCGAGCCGGCGATGGGCCAGGGTTAACAAGGCCACCCGCCGCCCCGGCAAAAGCCGCCGGACAAAGGGGGCATTGTAGGTATCACTCTCCTCATCCCACAGATGACTGCCGGCCAGGTCGGCCTCACCTTCAGCCAGGGCAATCAAGCCCCCCAGGCTGCCGGCGAAGGTCAGGTGGGGGACATAACCAGGGGCGACATCGGCAAAGTGAGCGGTGATAAAAGCCACGGCCGGGTCGTGACTGCCCACAAAATGCAGCGTGTGCTCGGGCCAGGCGGCCAACTGCCGGCTCAGCGTTCGCCAGCGGTCCAGGGCCAGACGGATGGCCTGCTCTACTTCTGTCTCGGTGTAACCGGCGGTCAAAACCTCCAGCAGGAAAGCCTCGGCTCGCTGCACCAAAGCCGCCCGGCGAAGCGGTTCGACCGTTGCAGCCGGGATTACGGCCGCCACGTGGGTGCCCTGGCCAGGCCGGCTGACCACCAGGCCCTGGTCCACCAGTTCCTCATAGGCCCGCTGGACCGTGCCAATTGTACAATGCCACCGGGTCGCCATCTCCCGGACGGAGGGTAAGCGGTCCCCAGGCCGGAGAGTCCCGTGCAGAATTTCCTGGCGAATAGATTCAGCAATCTGTCGATAAAGAAATGCTTTTGAAGCCATACTGTATACTTAGACCGGTACAATTATACGAAAAAACGAGAAAAGAGCAAGTAAGAGAACCACGGATAAGGGGGAATGCGCGGATTTCAATTGGAAAAACCGTATCCCCTCCAAATTTGTGGGTAGCGTAGGGGCGAGGCAAGTCGGATTGCTGGTAGTCGAAGCAAACAAGCTATGCTCCGACTTGCCTCGCCCTTACGTTTGGAGAGGATACGAAAAATCCGCGGTTTCCCGCAAATCTGCGGTTCTGAACGATGGGGGTCACAATAAAGCGTGGAACATAGCCAGGAACGCTATGTCAACGAGGCATAACGCCAACCAAAAAAAATGATTTAATCACCCTGAACAAAGTATTCATAAAATCGTTGGGAGATTAAATCATTCAAGCCAGAGGTAAATTCATGAAAGCGATGGATATAATCTGTGGCGGCCGGGGTTAGTTGAGAGCCACCGCCATCAATGCCACCGGTTTGGGTGTCAACCAGTTTAATGCCCAGCCGCTCCTCACTTTCGTGAATTTTATCCCAGGCCCGTCGATACGATATGCCCATTTTTGAAGCGGCGGCCGAAATAGAACCGGTTTCAGCGATGGCCTCCAGTAATTGAACTCGCCAGGAACTCAGTACAACCTGATCCTCTTTCTCGATCCAAAAATTTGCTTTAACCTGCATCTGCTCAATCTGAACGTGCCCTAATCAATTCATTGATCTTGCCCATTAAATCTCTAACCACAAACGGCTTGACTACATAACCATCAAACATCTCAGAGTAGTTGGCTGTTTCAGATTCATCTTCAAGGTAGTGGCGGGCAGTCAACATAATAACGGGGATGCTGGCATATTTTTCATTGGTTTTAATGCTCTTTAATACCTGCCAACCATCCATCCCCAACATCATAATATCAAGTAAAACTAAATCAATCTTACTGTCTTCTTTCTCTAATATTTGTAATCCCTCGGCCCCACTGTAAGCGGAAAGCACTTCAAAGTTCTCACGCTCCAGAATTAGCTTGCCAAGGGTGACCATCTCCCGGTCATCATCTATCATTAATATTCGGTGGGCCACATTACTTACTCCTTTAACTAGTTTTTCGGGGCAAAACTCGCCATGATTCATTCTTTATTCGCCGATTTGTTTTTTTTCTAGGGAGCCCCACCTATCTAAATTATGAAACATAAGCGAGTATAGCACGGTTAAGATGAATTTGCAACGTAAATATAGCATGAAATTTGTCATAACTAAAGTATAACATAGGTGGGTCGAGTGTCAAGAGTCATTGGATTATGTACGGGCTGCTACAAAGTCTGAGAAGAGGCATCCTGAGTAGTTGCGGCGTAGTGAAGGCGTATCGAAGGGTGCGGCTCAAGCGACTTTGCAACAATTCTGAGATTGTGAACTTAGCTACACCTCTGCCCTCATTGGCAAAAGTAATCGTTATGATGTAAAATCTGGAGAGAAAAGATCGTTGCCTTGAAATGGCTTCGTATTCTATTTTACCTGTTTCATTAGCTTCATGCAACACCAATTATTTCAACTAGCTTGTCTAAAAGATATTATATGCTGCCACTACAAACACCAACTAAAAATCGAACAGGTATAAGATTGGCTTTACCCAGCAAAGGCCGGATGGAAAATGAGACCATGGTCTTTCTGCGAGAGTGCGGTTTACCGGTTAACAAGGTTAATCCCCGTCAATATATTGCCAAAATTGCTGAGATTCCCCATCTGGAAGTCTGGTTCCAACGGTCGGCGGACGTGGTACGCAAGGTCCGTGATGGTGACCTGGATTTAGGCATCGTTGGTTTTGATACGGTGGTGGAATACCGGGGCACTGCCGATGAAGTGGTCATCCTGCATGATGCCCTGGGCTACGGACATTGCCGTCTGTCTATCGCCGTGCCTGAAGCCTGGACCGAGGTTAATTCAATCACCGACCTGGCCACGCTGGCCAGGACCAACACCCACCGCCCGTTACGGGTTGTCAGTAAATATGAGCGCCAGACAAGCGCCTTTTTCGATCAGCATAACATTAAACCCTATCGTATTCTCTACGCCGATGGAGCCCTGGAAGCGGCTCCTCAAATGGGGTCGGCTGATTTTATCGTTGACCTGGTCAGCAGTGGGGTCACCCTGCGTGAAAACCGGTTAAAACAGATTGAAGGAGGACAACTATTAAAAAGCCAGGCCGTGTTCATCGGCAACCGGACCGCCCTGGCCGAGCGCCCCCGGGTGCTGGCTGCGGCCCGGGAAATGCTGGAACGTTTTGAGGCTCATCTGCGGGCTCTTGAGCATTACGCCGTTATTGCCAATATGCGAGGCAACGCGCCGGAAGAAGTTGCCCAAAAGGTATTCGCGCAATCAGACCTGGGCGGCTTACAAGGACCGACCATTAGCCGGGTTTATCTGCGAGACCTGACCGATACAGGCTGGTACGCTATTAGCATTGTGGTCCGCAAAGACCGGCTAAACCGGGCCATTGAGCAATTGCGGGCCATTGGCGGGAGTGGGGTATTGGTTCTGCCCGTCACCTACATCTTTGAAGAGGAGCCGCCCCGTTGGCTCAAACTACTGGACACATTAGGCATCGATGGCTATGACCGCTAATCTATTTCGCCTTTACAGGGCCGAAGAAGCGCGCCAAACCATTCTGCGCCGTTTGCCGGTGGGTGAGGTCAAACTCACGCCAAGCCTGGCCAGGGGGATTGAACGTGTCTTCGGCGAAATGCTCAGCCTGGAAACGGCCGTCCAGCGTATTTTGCTTGACGTCCGACAACGCGGTGAGGCAGCGGTGATAGATTGGACCGAGAAAATAGACGGGCTACGATTGCCAGGTTTAATCGTTTCCCAGGCCGAGATTGAGGCCGCCTATGACAGTATCGCGGCTGATCTGCGAGAGGCGCTTCACTTTGCCGCCGACCGTATTCGTGCCTTTCATCAGAAGCAACCCGCGGCAAGCTGGCTGGATTGGCGTAGCGATGGGGGTGCCTTGGGTCAAATGATTCTGCCCCTGGAGCGCGTGGGGGTATACGCCCCCGGCGGGAGCGCGCCTTATCCCAGCACCCTGCTTATGGGTGCTGTCACGGCCCGGGTGGCCGGGGTTAAAGAAGTGATCGTGACTACGCCCAGCGGTCGTGAAGACAAAATCGCGCCGGTGTTGTTAGCTGCGGCCAAAGTGGCCGAGGTGGACGCTGTGTACCGCATCGGGGGGGCCCAGGCCGTGGCCGCGATGGCTTACGGTTTGCAGTCCTTACCCAAGGTGGACAAAATCGTGGGACCGGGCAATATTTTTGTCACCCTGGCCAAACGGCAGGTATACGGTCAGGTTGATATTGACGGCCTGCCCGGTCCGACCGAAACGCTCATCATCGCCGATGCAGAGGCCAACCCGGTCCTGGTGGCGGCCGATTTACTGGCTCAGGCTGAACATGACCCCCTGGCTTCGGCCATTTTGGTTACTCCCAGCCAACTTCTGGCAGAAGCGGTGCAGCTTCAAGTTAGCCAGCAGATTGAGAATCTCCCCCGGGCCGAAATTATTGCCGAAAGCCTGCAACATCAAGGCGGCGCGGTCATCTGCACTGACCTGGCAGAGGCCATTGAATTGAGCAACCTGTATGCCCCCGAGCATCTGTGTCTCCACGTGCGAGATCCGTGGGCCTTGGTCGGCCAGGTCAAACATGCCGGGGGTATCTTTTTAGGTGAGCACGCCTATGAGGTCCTCGGCGATTACACGGCCGGGCCAACGCATGTGATGCCCACCATGGGAACTGCTCGCTTTGCCAGTCCCCTTAGCGTACGAGACTTTACCAAAATTATCAGCATATTTGGGCTGAATGCCGCAGAAGCCGCTGTCATCGGTCCGGCCGCCCAAATTCTGGCCGAGGCAGAAGGCCTGGAAGCACATGCCACAGCCGTAAGGAAAAGACTATGAAAATTCAACAAGCCAATCAAAACAACAAACCAACCTTGTTAGAGTTAATGCGTGAATCCCACGAGCAAGAAAACGACGCTTCGTCGGCTGAGTGGGTTACAACAGAAACCGCCATTAACATTCTGTTAAATGATCACCAAGCGGGTGAAGCCTATTTGATCTTCGATGATGAAGATAGACCGGTTGGCTACATGATTATGTGTCGCGGTTTTAGCCTGGACTACGGCGGCTATTTCACCTGGGTAGAGGAAACCTATGTTCGGACCTCCCAACATGGCCGCTTCCGCGATCAGAGGTTTTCCCCTTGACAATGGCGAGCTTTGATCCCGGCTCTCTCATCCGTCCCAATGTTGTCAGTTTGGAGGCCTATACCCCCATTTTACCCTTTGAAGTGCTCTCGCAACAACTGGGACGACGACCGGAAGAAATTGTCAAGTTAGACGCTAACGAAAACCCCTACGGCCCCTCACCCCTGGTGGCCCAGGTCCTGGCCGAAGCGCTTTACTTACATATTTATCCAGATCCAGAGAGCCGCGAACTACGGACAGCCCTGGCCGATTACACCGGCCTGGCGGCCGAATATTTACTGGTTGGTAACGGCGCAGATGAATTGATTGATCTGATTATGCGCCTTGTCATCCAGCCGGGTGATGCTATTGTCAACTGCCCACCCACCTTTGGCATGTATGCCTTTGATGCTGACGTGAACGGGGCAGAGATCATCAATGTCTGGCGGCGACCCGATTTTTCCCTGGCCATTGATCAGATCGAGGCAGTATTTACCACCGGACGAAGGGAAGGGAGAGACAAGCCAGGTCAGCCAAAAATCATCTTCGTCACCTCGCCTAATAATCCAGATGGCTCCCGGCTTGGCGACGATGAACTTGAACGCTTACTGGCCCTGCCAGCGATCATTGTGTTAGACGAAGCCTACGTGGAATTTAGTGGGGGCAGTCGCATCCACTGGGTCAGGGATTACGCCAATCTAATTGTCCTGAGAACGTTTAGCAAGTGGGCCGGACTGGCCGGGTTACGCATTGGCTATGGCGCTTTTCCATTAGCTCTTATTAAGCATTTGTGGAAAATAAAGCAACCCTATAATGTCAACCTGGCCGGGCAATTAGCGGCCCAAGTTTCGCTGGCTGACCGGAAGCGGCTATTGGCTAATGTGGCCCGGCTGGTCGAACAACGAGAGAAATTCTATGTTGTACTCAATCAGCTCGATGGATTCGAGCCCTATTCCAGCCAGGCTAACTTTATTCTCTGTAAAGTAACCAAACACCAGGCCCTGGAGGTGAAAAAGTGGCTGGCAAAGCAAGGTATTTTTGTTCGGCACTACAATTCACCGGGGTTGACCGATCATTTACGGTTCAGCATTGGCACATCGGCTGAAATGACCCGGCTAGAGGAGGCCTTGAAGCAATTATGAGCTACAAACCCAGGCTTACTATAGATGCACTTGTTTTCTCCGTCAATGACGTTCTGGTTGATGTCAGCCTGTCCTACCGGGAGGTGGTTCGCGAAACGGTGCAGCTTTACCTGGAGCGAACCATCGGCCTGCCCCCCTCCAAGGAGTCACTCCTGACCTCCGAGGAAGTAACTTTGGTGCAAAAGGTGGGACATTTCACCAGCTATGTGGACCTGGCCAGCGCCTTTATCATCTATTTTATCGAACTGCTTCCTCCTGTTCCCATTCCTACCTTCCCTTCAAAATTTCACGTGCCGGCCTTAATTGCCTATCTACAACTGGCCGGGGGACGGCTACACATCGGCATCGACAAGCTGCGCGAGCAAAAAGATATTCCCCAGTTGGCCCAGGATATTGCTGCCGCCGGGGGAGGAATTGACGGCGCCAATGCAGCCCTGCAAAAAGAAAATCGTCACCTGCTGGTGGATACTGGCGATATTACCAAGGGCAATCTGGTCGGTCGTATTTTTCAAGAGCTATACCTGGGCGCGGATCTATTTGAGCGCATTTACGAACAACCGGCCGTGCTTATTCAAAGTACCGGCTACATCGAGCATGAGTCGCTGTTGATTGACCTTGATATTCTGGCCCAGATCAATGACAAGGTGCCTTTAGGTGCAGTGACAGACCGCTCTCGAATAGAAGTGAAGAAATTGTTCAAGACCAAAGAGATTGACCAATATTTCCAATCTGTGGTCTCGGCTGATGATGTGCGCGAGGCCAAGGCCAAACCAATTCCCGACCCCTGGTCTTTGCTAGAAGCAGCCCGCCGCCTGAATCCCACCCCGGCTCGCACAGCCTATGTGGGGGCCAACCCTGGCGATATCCAGGCGGCCAAAGCGGCCAACCAAACTGTCCCCTTCACCGCCATCGGCTGCTTGATAGGAGCCCATAATAAAGAGGCCATGCGTCAAGAATTTGAAGAAGCAAAGGCAGATATCATCCTGGGACACCCCAATCATTTAAAGGAGCTCATCTTTGGCTGACTCACCGCGCACGGCAACCGTCACCCGCAAAACGGGTGAAACCGACATAGAAATTATCATCAATTTAGATGGCACCGGTCAGGCCGATATTACCACCGGCATTGGCTTTTTAGATCATATGCTCTATGCCCTGGCTCGACACGCCCGCTTTGATTTAACGGTGCGGGCCAGCGGCGATTTACACATCGACGAGCACCACACCGTAGAAGACGTGGGCATTGTGCTGGGTCGAGCCATCGCCCAGGCCCTGGGCAACCGCAAAGGGATCACCCGCATGGGTCATGCCATCGTCCCTATGGATGAAGCCCTGGCTCTGGTAGCGGTTGACTTTGGTGGACGGGGTTATTGTGTCTTCGACGGTCAATTCAGTACCGACCGCATCGGCCAGATGGGTACCTCGCTCATTCCCCACTTTTTTGAAAGTATGGCCCACGAAGGCCGGCTGAACCTGCATGCCCGCCTATTGGCCGGCATCGATGACCACCACCGGGCTGAAGCGCTCTTCAAAGCCCTGGCCCGTGCCCTGGACATGGCCACCCAACGTGATGAGCGTCTGGCCGACCAGGTCCCCAGTACAAAAGGAACCTTGACAGTATAAAGGGTAGATAGATGACTCCCCTGATCATCATTGACTACGGCGTAGGCAACTTCAGAAACGTGCAAAAAGCATTTGAAGCCATCGGCGCCGCAGCCGAAATTAGCGACTCAGTGAAGCACGTCGAGCAGGCTGAGGCAGTCATTCTGCCCGGCGTGGGCGCTTTTGGCGATGCCATCAACAATCTGCGCCAACGCGGCCTGGATAAGCCGGTGCTGACAGCGGTCCAATCCGGCAAGCCGCTGCTCGGTATCTGTGTTGGTCTCCAGTTACTCTTTGACGAAAGTGAAGAGATGGGGCAGCACCGGGGGTTGGGCCTCTTGCCCGGCAAAGTGGTCCGTTTTCCGCCAGGGTTGACTGTGCCCCACATGGGCTGGAATCAGATCGAACCAGAACACGATCATCCCCTGCTCGACAACATCGCCCCAGGCGATTTTGCTTATTTCGCTCACTCTTACTACGTGGCCCCGGCCGACCGGCACGATATCGTCGCTTACACCAACTACGGCCAGCGCTTTGCCTCCATTGTGGCCAAAGAAAATGTTTGCGCCATCCAATTCCACCCGGAAAAGAGCCAACAGGTGGGCTTGCAGATATTAAAAAATTTTGTGGAATTTGCCGGGGTAATATGAAGAGGCAAACAAACAAGGAGTAAGCATGAAAATTTTTGCAGCGATTGACTTAAAAAACGGTAAATGCGTTCGCCTCACTCAGGGCGACCCGGACGCCGAAACCATCTACGGTGAAGACCCCGCCGCCATTGCCGAAACCTGGGAAACTACCGGCGTTGATTGGCTGCACGTGGTTAATCTGGACGGCGCTTTTGGCAACTCTGAACAATCTGCGAAAAACATTGACGCTTTGCAGGCGATTCTGGACCGGGTGCAAACGCCGGTGCAATTTGGGGGTGGATTACGCAGCCCGGAAAGTATTAAGCAGGCCTTGGAGATGGGCGTCAACCGGGTCGTTGTTGGCTCTTTAGCCGCCGACCGTCCGCGCCAGATGCTTGACATTCTGGGCCAGTTTGGACCGGAGCAAATTGTCTTAGGCCTGGACGTGAAAGAGGGCAAAGTAGCTACCCACGGTTGGCGTCAACTGGCCGAGACCGACGCCATTAAATTGGCCCAGTTGATCCACACCGCCGGCCTGACCCACGTCATCTATACCGATATTTCACGTGATGGTATGTTGAGCGGCGTCAATATAGAAGCAGCCGTGGCCCTGGCCCGGGCAGGTAATCCTGACCCAGGCTCAAAACGTCGCTTCAAGGTCATTGTTTCCGGCGGTGTGGCCGGAATTGAGGATGTAAGACGGGTCAAAGAGATCGAAGAGGAAGGGATTGAGGGGCTAATTATTGGCAAGGCCCTCTATACCGGCGCAGTTGATCTGGCCGAGGCTATGCGGGTAGCCCACGAATAATGAGCCACGGGCGAGGCATGATTGTCCAAATTTATGCTGCCACCTCCGTGGCTGATGCCCTGACTATGGTAGACCTGGGGGTCGACCATATCGGTTTTGTGGCCGGAGATTACGGTCAGGTTCACGCAGAGTTAACCTTTGCTGAAGGCCGAGCCATTACTGACGCCCTTAAAGGTAAAGCGACTTCGTCTGCCCTGACGATGAGCACCGAAGTAGCCGAAATTTTGCGGATGGCCCAGGCCGTCCAACCGGATATTATCCACATCTCCAGCGACACCGAAGCGGTGGGCCTCGCCGCCATGCAGCAATTACGCCAGTCGCTTCCTCCTGAAATGGCCCTCATGAAAGCCATCCACGTTGACGGCCCGGAAAGCATCGACGTTGCCCTGCGCTTTGCCGGTGTGTCAGATATTTTACTGCTTGACACCAAGGTGCCCGGTATGCCCGGCGTAGGCGCCACCGGGGTCATCCACGATTGGCAGATCAGCCGGCAAATTGTCGAGCAAGTAGGCCACTGGTCAAAAGTAATTATGGCCGGGGGGTTAACGCCCGAAAATGTCGCCGAGGCCATTGCAGTTACCCGCCCCTGGGGCGTTGACAGCAACACCGGCACCAATCTGCCCGGTGACCCGGTGGCGAAGGATATGGTTCGGGTGAGGGACTTTGTTCAGCAAGCAAAGCACTTGTAGCGCAATTTGCTAAATTGCGCTAACGGGACGCACTGTCACAGGCACGCAAGCGATACGCAACACGTAGACTCAGTAGACCCAATTTTTAGGCTTCGCACTGGTCCAGCTAGAGCAAATTTGAATCTACTGAGACTGTCTACATCATAAAATCTTAACATACGATACTACGCTGGAGTCATTATGCTGGCCAAACGAATCATCCCCTGCCTTGACGTCAAAGACGGACGGGTCGTTAAAGGGATTAATTTTGTCAATCTACGAGATGCCGGTGATCCGGTTGAACAGGCCCAAATTTATGACCGTGAAGGAGCCGATGAACTGACCTTTTTAGACATCACCGCCTCGCACGAAGGGCGCGGCCTGATGCTGGACATTGCCCGGCAAGTGGCCGAAAGTGTTTTCATTCCCTTCACGGTAGGGGGAGGGATCAGTTCGGTCGAGGACATCCATACTATTATCTCGACCGGAGCCGATAAGGTCAGTATTAACACGGCCGCCGTCCGCCGGCCTGACCTGATTACCGAGGGGGCTAAAGCCTTTGGCAGCCAGGCCATTGTGGTGGCCATCGACGCTCGCAAGCGATTGAATGACCAGGGTTGGGAAATCACCACCCACGGCGGCCGGCAACGCACCGGCCGGGACGCGGTGGTCTGGGCCAGGGAGTGCCAGGCACGAGGGGCCGGGGAAATTTTGCTGACCAGCATGGACACCGACGGCACCAAAGCAGGCTTTGACATTGAACTGACCCGGGCCATCACCGAGGTGGTGACCATTCCCGTCATCGCTTCGGGGGGGGCTGGTGCGCTGGAGCATTTCGCCGAGGTCATCACCCAGGCCAATGCCAGCGCCGCCCTGGCCGCCAGTCTTTTCCATTTCCAAGAGCTTTCCATCCAGCAAGTCAAAGCCTATTTAGCAGAAAAAGGAATTCTGGTCCGACAGAAGAAAAATTAGCAAGAGGAGAATTTTAAAATGCCAGTCACTGCCATCGTTGGCGCACAATGGGGGGATGAAGGGAAAGGACGCCTGGTTGACGCTCTGGCCGGAGAAATGGATTGGGTCATTCGCTTCCAGGGGGGGGATAATGCGGGCCATACCGTGGTCAACCAATACGGCGAATTTAAACTGCACCTGATCCCTTCCGGCATTTTTTACCCCAACACAAAGTGCCTGGTAGGCACGGGCTGCGTGGTCAACCCGGCTACCGTCATCGAAGAACTGGAGTCACTGGAAGCAGCCGGCATAGATACCAGCCATCTCTTTCTCTCCGAACGGGCTCAGATGCTGATGCCCTACCACCGGCTGTTGGACGGTTTACAGGAGTCAGCCTCCGGCAGTAAGGCCCTGGGCACCACTAAACGAGGTATCGGTCCGGCCTACAGTGATAAAGGGGCCCGGCGCGGCCTGCGCCTGGGTGACCTGCTGCGGCCAGACTGGTTAAAGGCTCGCCTGGAGCAAGCGGTCGTGTTCGCCAACCGGGAATTGGTTCACTTCCAACAAGCACCGGTTGGTCCGACTGAGTTGTTTGCCCAATGTATGGCCTGGCGCGATAAAATCGGGGCACGCCTGGTTGATCCGCTGCCATTAATGCGTCAAGCCTACGAGCAAGGGGCCAATATTCTGATGGAAGGACAACTGGCCGCCATGCGCGACCTGGATTGGGGCACCTACCCCTACGTCACCTCCTCCAATCCCACGGCCACCTTTGCCCCGGTGGGGGCCGGTTTACCACCACAGGCGATAGACCGGGTGATCGGCGTGGTCAAAGCTTATACCACCGCCGTTGGGGCCGGTCCTGTGCCCACCGACCAGGGAGATAATGAGATAGCCCAATGGCTACGCGAAAAAGGGCACGAGTACGGGGCCACGACCGGCCGTCCCCGCCGCTGTGGCTGGCTGGACGCGGTTGGCCTCAATTATGTGGCCTATCTCAACGGTTTTACCGAGATCGCCATCACCAAGCTGGATGTCTTGGACGGCCTGCCAGAAATAAAAATTTGCACCGGTTACCGCCTGCCTGATGGCAGCACTATCAGCCACGTCCCCGATACCCCGATTTATCAAACCGTCGAGCCACTCTATGAGAGTTGGCCCGGCTGGCCCGAAAACTCAACCAACACCGCCCGGGCCTGGACCGAGTTGCCACAGGCAGCCCAAGGCTATCTCAAGCGGATCGAGGCCCTGGTCGGCGTTCGTATCCAATATGTCTCCGTTGGTCCCGAACGTGAAGAGATGTTTGAAGTAAAGTAAATGAGCGATTTCTTAACCAAATTGACCGCCCTCATTGCCGACCGTAAAGCCAAGCCCAAAGAAGGGTCCTATACCAACCAGTTACTGGCCGATCCAATCAAAGCCGCCCAAAAAGTCGGCGAGGAAGCGACCGAGGTGGTGGTTGCCGCCCTGGCTCAATCCGATCAACGCTTGGTGGAAGAGGTAGCCGACTTGATCTATCACAGCCTGGTTTTGTTAGAAACCAGAGATTTAAGCTGGACCGATGTGCTGGCCGAGCTGGAAAAACGGCACCGTTGATTGGGCAAAAACGGTAATATTTTGTACAATGTGAAACTCTTAACACTCGAAGGACAAACCCATTGAGTAACCGCCGTCTTATTCTATCAATCCTCTTGATCGTGCTGATTGCTGGTCTGACCGCCACCGTGGCCATCATTGCTTTTCAATTAGGCCAGCAGCAGATTGCCAATGTAAGCCCGGACAACAACATTGAGGATCAATCAACAAGCGTGGTTGCTTCCTCGCCAACCGCACCCAGTACGGCCGTGCCCCCCTCGATTGTTACTAACACCCCCACCACCACCAGCACCCCCACCCCAACAG
>DAOUMU010000148.1:0-12494 GCA_034409055.1 Anaerolineae bacterium | reverse complement strand
CGCCAGCCCTCTTCACTCCACCAATCCTGGTTGTCATAGCCCCCCGCTTCAATAAACTGGCCAAACTGGGCGTTGGTCACCGGGTAAACCCCGGCCCGGAAGGGCGCGACCTCCCGCTTTTCTTTTTTCTCGCCGTACAAGAATTCGCCCTGAATGGGGGGGGTGAGGAGCGGCGGCAGGGTGGTTACGCCTTCTCTGGGATCGCCCAGCAGGCCCAGGACACGCCCGGCAGCCGCCCGGCCTGATACAGACACCCGCTTCATCAACGCGTCGTCCTGGCATAGCCCGGCCAAATCACGGGCCAACTCTTCCCCAGAAGTGGGCCACTCCAGTAAAGCCGTCCCCGCCACTTCTGCCCCGACCATCTGCATCTCCGGCGTTCCCCCGCTTTTGCCCAACTGGCGCAAAAACGCCTGCGCCGTCCGGGGCGAGGTGACACTCAGATAACCGGCCACCAGCAAGGCCGGTTCCCGCCACCAACTATCCAGCAGCCGCTCTTCTTTCAGAAAGACCACGATCTCCTCCACACTCCGCACTACCTCCGCCAGGTAACGAGCCGCCAGATACTCCTGGAAAGCCAGGTGGATAAAACGATACACGCCTAACCGCTCTTCCAGCAGCGTCCCCCGCAGCCGGGTCAGGGCCACAAAGTCATCTATCAGCCCCTCATAGATCGGGTCATCCCCTAGCTCCTGGCGCAACTCGTCTTCCCCGATCTCCCGTCCTTTTTGCTCACCCCGTATGCATCACAAAGGCCAGGTGCTGCACCAGGTCACGATGCACTTCCCGGCTGCCGCCTACCAGGCGGCCAAGCCGGTCGGCAATCTCCTCATCCGGGGCATATTCCGGCAAAAGCATGGCGTCGGTGGCCTTCATATACAGTTCCGCTCGCTGTTCCGGCAGGCGACGCTCGCTGAAATGCACTACCAGCAGCATCCGCACCAACAGGGGGCTGGAAACCAATCGCTCTACTTTTTCGCCCAGGCGACGCCGGCGGGCCGCTTCCATCTCCCGGATGCCCTGCCACAGTTCGTCCGCTTTGCGCCGGCAGGTCGCCGGATCAAAACGGTAGATGTGGCTGTAAGCCTGCCGAACCAGGGCCTCGATATGGGCATCATCCAGGGGGGTCACCCGCACTTCCCGAAAGCCCTTGCCCAGGGCCGTGCGTCCCTTATAGGCCGCCGTCCGGCAGGTCACCACGGCCTGCATGTTATCCCGCCCGGTCATCAGTTCCTCGATGGCTTGCCGGACCCTGACCCGCTCGGCCTCATCGGGCACTTCATCCAGGCCGTCCAGCAGCAAAACCACGGCCTGGCCGTCTCGCAGTAAGCGTTGGAAAAAGTCGTGGGGCAGATCAAAGCTGCTCTGCTTCTCGATCAGGTAATGGGAGATAAAGGCGGCCAGGGTGCGCTTGTGGGCCGCAGTGGCCGGCGGCAACCGGCGCACATAGGTCGCGTAGGCACTCAGAGGCACAAAGATGGGCAGCGGTAATCCCGCTGTGAGCCCCAGCTTGGACCGGGCCAGGGCCGGGTCATCGGTGATTATGGCCCGGGCCAGGGTCCAGGCAATATGTAACAGAACGGTGGTCTTGCCACTGCCCGGTCCCCCGGTCAGGATGATCCGTTTCCCCAGGCTTAACACCTCATCCAGGCTAATCGACCGGGACATCCTCATTTCATCCATAGCGGAGCGGGGACGCATTCCGGTCGGTGGCTCGTAGATTTCCGCTGCCAGAGGTACGTAGACCGTCTCCAGGTCCAGTTGCACGACCTGCTGGCCTTCCCGCTTGATGCCTCGCAGTTCAATGGTCCCGCAGCGATCAGCCAACCAGATCAGATAGCCGGTCACCTGTTGGCGCAACTCAGCCGGGTCTGAACGCTGTTCCTCTTTGGTCAGGTATTGGTTGAGGATGTAGGTAATGCTGGCTCCCGCGCCCAGTACATCGCCTTCAACCTGAGTGCCGACAAGCACCTGTCCCCGGTCGCCCTGCGTGATGATAGTCTCAAAACGGTTCAGGTTACCCAGTTGGGCCAGTTCTGACCGCAGGGTTTGGGCAAACCACTGCCGGTCGGCGATGTCCAGCCCGGCCTGGGCCTGCGAGATGGCTGCCATCTTTTCCAGGATGATATCCAGGGCCTGGCGCAGGTCGGGATTGGTGGCAAGCTGTTTGGCCAACTGCCGGGCTATCTTAGTCTCATCCAGGTCAGGTTGACCTGTCCAATTCTGAATTAGATTGGCCACCAAATTACCTCCTACGCCCCCGGTCACACCACCCAGGGCCAGACCGAGTTCGATAGGAGACAATCCCCCCACTCGAATCGCCTCCACCAACGGCCACAGGCTCAGGACGCACAGGTAGCTGTACAGGAAATACGGGATATCTGTTTTGACCCACTCCTTGAACGAACTGCTAAGCTGATGCAGTTTTTCGGTCGTCTGCTGTTGCCATATCTCTGGGGTAAACGCCATTGGACACCTCGTTTGGCTGCGAATCCTGTTTAAGGGCCTCATTGAGCGGGTGTGGGCTGGTCTGGAGGTCAAAATACCAAAGGTGAACGCGTGCTTCGAGTTGAGGTCATTCGACAATCTTTTCTACATGTTGGTGCGATAAGCGCCTAGTGGCTCTATTCATTCCGTAATTCTTCTAGCGTAGCTGTATCGAATGGATTTTGGCCTGCTTTCAATTCGTCAATCCAGGCGGTCCGTTTAGTGATGTATTCTTCCAGGTTGTCTCTTTTTCGGGCCCACTCAATAAAAAATTCAAAGTCTTCTATAGCACTTTCAAAGTTCCCCATCAAAGCCCTGGCTACACCTCGACTGTCACGATAACCACCCTCATCTGGAGCCAACTCAACGGCCTTTTCACAAGCCTCGAGAACTTTATCAGCATTGCCCCACAGGCTCCCGAACCAGCAGAGGTTATTCCAAAATCTAGCGGGGATCTCCAACCCTGGAGCAAGGGTTTGAGCTTCTTCATAGGCGGCAACTGCTTCCTCAATTGCGCCCGTTCTGGCCAGGGCAAGACCCTTTTCAACTAAGCCTCGAGCGGCCAGCTTCCGTGCCTCGGTCTCAGGATCAAAGTCCAAAGAAGGTTCAAGTTCCAGTACCTTCTTAAACTGGGCAATCGCGCCTTCAATATCACCGGCATAGGCCAATTTTCCGCCTTTTTCAATTAAGCCTCGAGCGGCCAGCTTGCGTGCCTCGGCCTCAGGGTCAAAGTCCAAAGAGGGTTCAAGTTCCAGCACTTTCTCAAATTGGGTAATTGCGCCTTCAACATCACCGGCGTAGGCCAGCTCTCGGCCTTTTTCAATAAACGAGGAGTCCAGGGGGAGCGCAGGACAGGTTTTATGATACGGCTCGTTTCCCATAAACCGTTGCCACTCAGACAGGCTCAAGTTGCGTATTGATCGTTCACAAACCGCTTCCATCAAATCTGCTATGGGCACATAATACACCCGGGCGGTCTTGTCATCACTGGTCGTCACAATCCGCGTTCCTGAGTTATTCCAGGCGGCGTGCAAAACACCTCCCTGGTGTCCCGTCAGTACGGCCACTTCCGCGCCACTTTCCGCATCCCACACCCGGGCCGTGCCATCATTACTGCCCGTCACAATCCGCGTTCCCGAGTTATTCCAGGCCGCATGCAAAACATCAGCCTCGTGCTCCAGCACGGCCACTTCCGCGCCACTTTCCGCATCCCATACCCGGGCCGTGCCATCATTACTGACCGTCACAATCCGCGTTCCCGAGTTATTCCAGGCCGCGTGCCAAACACCAGCCTCGTGTCCCGTCAGCACGGCCACTTCCGCGCCGCTCTCTGCATCCCACACCCGGGCGGTCCCATCTCTACTGGCCGTCACAATCCGCGTCCCTGGGTCATTCCAGGCTGCCTGCAAAACACCGGTCTCGTGCCCCATCAGCACGGCCACTTCCGCGCCGCTCTCTGCATCCCACACCCGGGCCGTGCCATCTTCACTGGCGGTCACAATCCGCGTCCCTGAGTTATTCCAGGCCGCGTGCCAAACACCAGCTTCGTGTCCCGTCAGCACAGCCACTTCCGCGCCGCTCTCTGCATCCCACACCCGGGCGGTCCCATCTCTACTGGCCGTCACAATCTGTGTCCCTGTATCATTCCAGGCCGCATACACAACCCAATCTTCATGTCCGGTCAGCACGGCCACTTCTGTTCCACTCTCTACATTCCAAATTCGTGCCCCGTCATCACTGGTCGTCACGATCCGCGTTCCCGCATTATTCCAGGCCGCATGCCAAATCCTGGTCTCATCCTTAGCCAGCACGGCCACTTCTGCGCCACTTTCCGCATCCCACACCCGGGCCGTGCCATCATTACTGGCCGTCACAATCCGTGTCCCTGTATCATTCCAGGCCGCGTGCAAAACCCATTCCTCGTGCCCCGTCAGGACAGCCACTTCCGCGCCACGCTCTGCATCCCACACCCGGGCCGTGCCATCTTCACTGGCGGTCACAATCCGCGTTCCCGAGTTATTCCAGGCCGCGTGCAAAACACCAGCCTCGTGCCCCGTCAGGACGGCCACTTCCGTTCCGCGCTCTGCATCCCACACCCGGGCGGTCCCATCTCTACTGGCCGTCACAATCTGTGTCCCTGTATCATTCCAGGCCGCATGTAATACCCAATCCTCGTGGCCGGTCAGTATAGCCACTTCCGCTCCAGTCTCTGCATCCCACACCCGGGCCGTGCCATCACTACTGGCCGTCACAATCTGTGTCCCTGTATCATTCCAGGCCGCATGTAATACCCAATCCTCGTGGCCGGTCAGCACGGCCACCTCTGTTCCATTCTCTGCATCCCATACCCGGGCGGTCATATCATCACCAGTCGTCACAATCTGTGTCCCTGTGTCATTCCAGGCCGCATGAAAAACCTTAGACTCATCGCTTGTTACCAGCACTTCTGCCCCGCTCCCAGCTTCCAGGAGTCGAATCGTCCCCGTCTCGTGCCTCAGCACGGCCACTTCCGCGCCACTCTCCGCATCCCACACCCGGGCCGTGCCATCATTACTGGCGGTCACAATCCGTGTCCCTGAATCATTCCAGGCCGCGTGTAAAACCGCATTCTCGTGTCCGGTCAACACAGCCACTTCCGCGCCACTCTCTGCATCCCACACCCGGGCGGTCCCATCTCTACTGGCCGTCACAATCCGCGTTCCTGGGTCATTCCAGGCCGCGTGTAAAACATCAGATTCGTGCCCCCTCAGCACGGCCATCTCTGTTCCACGCTCTGCGTCCCACACCCGGGCCGTGCCATCACTACTGGCCGTCACAATCCGCGTTCCCCAGTTATTCCAGGCCGCGTGCCAAAGACCAGCCTCGTGTCCCGTCAGCACGGCCACTTCCGCGCCGCTCTCTGCATCCCACACCCGGGCGGTCCCATCGCTACTGGCCGTCACAATCTGTGTCCCTGGGTCATTCCAGGCCGCGTACACAACAAAACTCTCGTGGCCAGTCAACATCACCAGAGTTCGGCCAGGGTGTACCAGGGACTGGCGCAAAGCGGTATCCACTTCAAATGTCTCAGCCAGCATTCCGGCTTCCACTGCCAGAAGTGAGGCCAACTCATGATTTGTGTCAAGCTGGTTCAACGAAGCGAAGGCCAATTTGAGACCATCGGCTTCTCTGCGGGCAACCTCTGCCAGATTTCGTTGAGCTTGAGCTTCGCTCTCCGCAGCTACCGCAGTTTCTTGGGCCTGTATAGCTACGTCCCGATCAATCTCGGCTTCGATTTGAGCTGTAGCCCGAGCAAACGCCTCAGTTTCCGCTTCTGTCCTCGCCGCTTCTGCTTGGGTTTGAGCTGTAGCCGCTGAATTACGCTGTATAATAGCTTGAGACTGCTGATTAAATGCAAAGATTGCTAACCCAGCCAGAATCAATAACCCGATACTCAGGACGACAGCCAGGCGTCGCTGCTGGATGATTTGAGTCCGGCGTCGCTCCTGCTCGGCTTGTTCACGGACCACACGCTCCCGTTCGGTCAGGCTGGCTTGTAAAAAGGCTCGCTCCAGTTCATTCAGGTCACCAGTGTGGGTCTTGGCCCATTCCTCTGTCTCGGCCAGGCGTGCCCCCCGGTAGAGATAGCTCTCGTCCCGCTGGTGCCGCTCCCACTCCTCGGCCGCTTCGGTCAGGCGGCGGTGGGTGCGCAGGGCGGCCCGGTCTTCGTCAATCCATTCACGCAACCTGGCCCAGCCCCGGATCAGGGCTTCGTGGGCCACGTCCACCATCTCTTCGCCGCTGGCAGCGTCGCGGGTGGTGGTTAGCAGGCGGGCGTCGGTTAGGCGATGGAGGATGCTTTCGACTTGGGAGGCTGCGGAAGATGGCCCCCTCTCTATCCCCCCCGGAGGGGGGGAGGATTTATCTGCTTCCCCCCCCTTGGGGGGGACTGAGGGGGGGCCTCCCGGCAACAACTCCGCTTTCCTGACCCGTCGCCGGGTATCCTCGGTACCCTCGCCGGGCTGGGTCAGGCGGAGCATTATCCGGCGGACGATGGCCTGTTCGTCGGGGCTGAAGCTGGCGTAGAGGGTCTCGGCGCGTTGGGCGATGGCCCCGGCCACGCCGCCGCTGGCTCGATAGGCTGCCAGGGTCAGCAGGCCGCGCTGCCGTCGTTCCCACAACTCCAGCAGGGCATACTGGAGCAGCGGCAAAGCCCCCGGCTGTTGGGCCACGTCGGCCAGGATGGTCTCGCACAGGCCCGACTCAAAGCGCAACCCGACTACCCGGGCCGGGCGGGCGATGGCTCGCCGCAGTTCGACCTCGTTCATCGGGCCGACCAGCACCTGCTGGGTCGAAATGCGACTGGCCAAATCGCGATAGGCGGCGCAGCGGTGGTAAAAGTCGGCCCGCATGGTCAGCAGGACAATCACCTGGCCCGCGCTGCTGGCCGCGTAGAGCAGATTCTCGATGAAGCGGTGGCGCTCTGTCTCGTCGTGGCAGAGGGTGAAGATTTCCTCGAATTGATCAATCACCAGCAGTAGATATTGCTCAGGCGGGGTCTCGGCCCAGGCCAGGCGCACCGCCAGATGAAGGGCCCGGCCGTCGGCGTTTAAATTGTCCAGCAGTTGCCGGGTGGCGGTTAATCGCTCACCCTCGCTGTACAAAACGGGGGCTAATTGGGCGGCCAGTTCTTCCAGGGGGCGATTGCCGGGTTTCAGCACCAGGATGGCCCACTCGTCGCTGCCCGGTATGGCCCCGGCTTGCAGGGCCGGGACCAAACCGGCCCGCACCAGCGAGGATTTGCCGCTGCCGGAGGCGCCGAGGACGGTCAGGAAGCGGGTGCTGCTTTTTGCTCCCCCGGCTTGGGACAAGTTAGCGACTTGTCCTACTTCTGCGGCCTGGGACAAGTTAGCCACTTGTCCGACAAGCTGCTCGACCAGAGCTTCCCGGCCAAAGAAGAACTCGGCGTGTTCGGCCTCGAAAACTCGCAGACCCCGGTAGGGACAGCGCCCATCGTCGGTGGGGGATAGGATTGTCGCCTTTTCGACTTGGGGTAAAATCCGGGCCTCAATAGCTTTGAGCAGTTCCTGGGCCGAGGGGTAGCGTTCGGCCGGGTCTTTGGCCAGGGCTTTCTGGATGATCTGCTCCACGGCTTCGGGCAGGGCGGGGTTGATCGAGCGAGGCGGGGCCGGCAGTTCGCTGAGGTGCTTGAGGATGATGCCCACCGGCGAGTCACCACTAAAGGGCAGCGTGCCGGTGGTCAACTCATATAGCATCACTCCCAGGGCATAGACGTCGCTGTAGGCGTCAACGGCCGCGCCTGAACCCTGTTCGGGCGACATATACTGCGGCGTGCCCATAATCACGCCCTGGGCCGTCAACTGCTCGCCGCTGAGGATTTTGGACAGCCCAAAATCGACCAGGACCGGTTCTCCCGCCGCGGTCAGCAGCACGTTGGCCGGTTTCAGGTCGCGGTGGACCACCCCCTGGCTGTGGGCGTAGGCCACGGCTTGGGTGATCAATTGAAAAAGACGCAGGGCTTCGTCGAGGGGCAGCCGTTCCTCGCGAGCGTGGAGGGTGGCCAGACGCTCTTTCAGGCTCTCGCCGGAGATGAACTCCATAACCATATAGAAGGCATCACCCTCGACGTCAAAGTCGTAGACCTGGACAATACCGGGGTGGCGCAGGGCAGCCACCACTTTGGCCTCGCGCCGGAAGCGATCCACCGCACCCGGTTCGCCGGCCAGGTGGGTGTGGATGAGCTTGATGGCTACGGCCCGCTCCAGGGCAGGCTGGAAGGCTTTGTAGACCTCGCCCATCCCGCCCCGGCCCAGCAGTTCTTTGATTTCGTATTTGCCGATTTGTTGGCCAATCCAGTCGGTCATATTTACGCTCTTCTCTGAGGTATTTATTGTGCAAGGGGGTTTCAGGTTTTGCCTATTTTAACACATCTACCGCTCACTTACAATCAGCCTCAAACGTTGCAGGGTCGCAAGGTTGCAGGGTGTTCTTCTGCGACCCTGCGACGAGGATACCCATAAACGAATTTGACACATTTTTCTTTTTATAATAAACTTATTTACAAACTGTTAGTAAGTAAGTTCAGATTGGTTTCTTCCCAGAGTAAAACGTAGGCAGGGCATCCCTATGCCCTGCCGCTGGTGCATAGCGCGAAGCGTGCGCCAATTACGGTTCTACTACCCCCCTTTGGAGCGCTTATCGATGAAGCAAAGTGCCACGGCCAGCTTGATGCGAAGTATCAACCGCTCGGCCATTCTGGAACTCATTCGAGAAAAAAGCCCTATCGCCCGTTCCCAGATTGCGCGACAATTGAACATGAGCTTGCCCACGGTGATGCGTATCGTGGATGACTTGATGGAGGAAGACCTGGTACGCCCTTACGGCTTCAGCGAATCGACCGGAGGACGTCCCCCCTCCCTGCTCGAGTTTAACAGCAAAGCCTACGCCGTTGTCGGGGTGAACCTGGGGGGCACCAAGATGTTCGGCACGGTGGCCGATCTGTCGGGCAGCATCCAACACGAACTTTATATCCCGCACGAGGAGGGCAGTGGCCCAGAGGACCATCTGGAGGAGTTGTGTAAGTTTATCGAGGCGCTATTGGATGCCCCCCAGCCACCTGAGCAGCGAGTCCGGGGGATTGGGATTGGTGTACCTGGTTTTATCTTGACCCCAGAAGGCATAGTTACCTGGGCCCCCAGTCTGAGCTGGCGTGATCTGCCCCTCCAGGAGATTCTGACCGACCGCTTCGATATGCCCGTCTTTGTCGAGAACGACGTTAACTTGACCGCTTTGGGCGAGTGGGGATTCGGCGCCGGGCGCGGCGCCCAAAATTTGGTATCCATTGCCATTGGTACAGGGATTGGGGCGGGCATCATCATTGGCGGGGCCTTGTATCGTGGCCACAACCAGGCGGCCGGCGAAATCGGCTACCTACCGCCGGGCGTTGAATTCCTGAAACAACGTTATGATCAGTTTGGGGCCCTGGAGAGCCTGGCCTCGGGCCTCGGCGTCGCCGAGCGTGCTCGCCAGCTTATGGAAAAGGAGAACATGCCTATACCGGCCGAAGGATTCAGTGCTCACGATGTCTTCGCGGCTGCGCGTAACGGTGAGACCTGGGCGCAACAGGTGGTTAACGAGACGGCCGACTATCTAAGCCTGGCCATTGCCAGCGTGAGCATTCTACTCGACCCGGAGGTCATCATCCTCGGGGGGGGAGTGGCCGGTTCGGCTGATCTGTTGATAGAACCGATATTGCAACGTCTAGAGGGAATGTTCCCCTTTATCCCCCGCCTGGTGGCCTCGCCCTTGGGCCGCCGAGCGGCCGCTATGGGGGCCATTATGCTGGTCTTGAACGCAACCATGGAGTACTTTATGGTCAAGCGGCTTCCATAAAAAATGAGAAGGTGAGAGGAGTTTTGCATGACGGATAAAAGAATGTCATCACGCCAGCGTATGCTGGCCGCCCTGAATTGCCAGGAACCGGATTACGCGCCCTGTTCCTTTATGCTTTTTAACGCGCTCAGAGACCGCAGCCAAAGCTACGTCGATTTCGTCGAGCAGCAGGTGGGGATGGGACTGGACGCTTTCGTTCAAATACCACCCCGCCCCCCCGTGATGGTCAACGACTACTACAACCTGCACGGCTTGCCGGTGAGCTACGATCCGCGTGTGATCGTTAGAGAATGGCTGGAGGACCAACCTGGGGAGAGTGTCCCCATCATGATCAAGGAATATCACACGCCGGGCGGCCTGCTGCGTACAGAGGTGCGCCAGACCCGGGATTGGCCCTGGGGCGAACACGTCCCCTTCCTTGACGACTACCTGGTACCCCGCTCCAAGAAATTCCTGGTGACGCAGCCGGAAGATCTGGCAGCTCTACGTTACTTGCTTGTCCTCCCGACCGAGGCGGAGATAACCGCCTTTCGGACTGAGCAGGCGGTCCTGGAACTGGCCCGTCGCCACGACCTGCTGGTAGCCGGAGGTTGGGGCGTGGGAGCAGATTTGATCGGGTGGATCTACGGCCTACAAAATATGGTCTTTGCCATCTACGACCAGCCGGAGTTTATGCACGAGCTGCTGGACATCATCGCTGCATGGAATCGAAAACGTATGGCGGTGGTGCTGGAGGCCGGGATTGACCTGTACATCAAGCGGGCCTGGTATGAGAACTGCGATTTCTGGACACCGGCAACCTATCGCGAATTTCTTTTCCCCATTCTCAAAGCCGACGCCGCCCTGGCTCATCAAAAGGGAGCCAGGTTTGGCTATATTATCAGCTCGAATTGTATGCCGCTCCTGGAGATGTTCGCCGAGGCCGGTGTCGACGTGCTGATTGGGGTAGATCCGGCGGCGTGGGACATAACCCTTGCCAAGCAAAAGCTGGGGGGCAAGGTATGTTTGTGGGGTGGGGTGAACGGACACCTGACCGTAGAGCAAGGTTCTGCCGAAGATGTACGGGCAGAGGTACGCCAGGCGATAGAGGTCATGGCGCCTGGCGGTGGCTTTATTCTTTCCCCGGTAGACAACGTACGCGAGGACACTCCCCGCGCCCGTGAGAACGTTCTGGCCTTGATAGATGAGTGGCAAAGGTTAAGCTGAAAATATCCTTCGTTTATTGACAAAGCATACATTCTATGATAAAATGCGAAGAATAGAACAAACGTTCTGGCACCTACAGGAGAGAAATGAGAACAGTGGGTAAGATTAAAAGAATTGGCCGCCTACTGTGGCCTGTACTGCGGGTGCCTGGTCAGAATAAGTAGACAAGGGGGGAACACCGACAGGTCAGTCGGTGTTTCTCCTTTTCTTTTTCAAAGACAATTTGGAGGTGTAAAATGAAGGAAATTGTTGCCGATCCTAAACTGATTGCTTATTGTGGACTTTATTGTGGTGCTTGTAAAAAATATCTCAATGGTAAATGCCCAGGCTGTAGGGAAAATGACAAAGCTTCTTGGTGTAAAGTCAGAGCATGCTGTATTGAAAATAATTATTCAACCTGTGCCGAGTGTCACCTGACGAACGGGGTGGCCGATTGCCAAGAGTTCAACAATTTTATCGCCAAACTGTTCGGACTCGTTTTCCGTTCCGACAGACAGGCTTGTATCAGATTAATTCAAGAAAAAGGCTTGGAGCAATACGCGGCGGAAATGGCTAGAAATCAAATAATGACCATCAGGAGAAGTTAAGTTATGTTGATCAAACATCGTGATTTTGAGCCCGTGGTAGATTCGTCCACATTCCTGGCTCCAACCGCCGTTGTAGTGGGCCGGGTCCACGTTGGACCTCGATCCCGGGTAATGTATGGTGCGGTCTTAGACTCAGAGGGCTCAAGAATTGAAATTGGCGAATGTACAATCATCTGTGAAAATGCCGTGCTCAGAGCGACCGCCGCTGGCGATGCAGAATATCCCGTGTTAATCGGCGACAATGTCTTTATTTCGCCTCAGACCACCCTGTTGGGTTGCAGCGTGGAGTCCTGCTCTTACATAGCCACCGGGGCGACTGTTTTGCAGGGGGCCATCATTCAGTCCGGGGCCGTTGTGGCCGTGGGAGCTTTTGTCCATGCCAAGACGGTCGTACCGAGCCAGTTCTTTGTTCCGCCAAACACCATTGCTATCGGGGATCCAATGAAGCTTTATAGCCCGGACGAAAAGGATGCGCTGGCTAAAGCCATAAAATCGATAGGGTTTGCCCAGATCGCCTTTGGCGTCGAAGCCCAATGGGAAGATCGCCTGCTGCGATATAAGCAGACAACCGAGGTTAGATCCAAAGAGTTTGAAAGCCATTTTGGTGATGTGGTTTTACCAAAGTACATAGAACCAGAATTGACAATGAAAAAGTAACTTCCGGTAAGGCAACCTCATAAAGCGCCCAACCACGTAAAACATAAAGCGTAAAACGTAAAAATGAACTGTAGATAAGTCATTACGCTTCACGTTTTACGTCACCTGCCCTGTGGGTTTACGAGTTGGCTAGCGACATCAAGTGGAAGTTACTTTTTACCCCGC
>DAOUMU010000147.1:0-16998 GCA_034409055.1 Anaerolineae bacterium | reverse complement strand
CGCTCTTCTTCTTTCTCGCCATGGGAACATCTCCCTTCTCTTAAAGATGTCCCCATTTTACCTCAAATGCTGAATTGTTAAAGTACGCTCAATTAGTCAGATGACTTATGCAACACTCTGTTTACCAAAGAAGGCAGTGTAACCCTACGGGTAGGAAGTAGGGAGTATGGAGTAGGGAGTAAGGAAGAAAATATCCCCCCCCTACTTCCTACTTCCTACTTCCTACTCCATTTTGAGATTTCCGACACCGGCCCCGGTATAACGCCCACAGAAATCCCCAGCCTGTTTGAAGCCTTTAGCCAAACCGAAACCGGGCAACAAGCTCAGGAAGGCACCGGTTTGGGCTTGCCCATTAGCCACAAGTTTGTGCAACTGCTGGGCGGTGACGATATCAGGGTCCAAAGTCCGGCCCAATTGCCACCTGGAAACCAAGGTGGCCCGGGTGCTACCTTTGCCTTTGATATTCAAGCTGAGGTGGTCGATCCGGCCGAAATGGCTGAGAAACCATACAGCGGCAAACTCATATCTAAAATTGAGGTGCAGGTGGTGAGCTTGGCTCCCAATCAGCCGCGTTACCGGCTATTGATTGTTGACGACGACCCCACCAACCGGCAACTTTTGCATGAACTCTTTGCGCCCCTGGGTTTTGATTTGCGCGAGGCGGAAAACGGCCAGCAGGCCATTGAAATCTGGCAAACATTTCAACCCCATCTCATCTGGATGGATATGCGCATGCCGGTACTGGATGGTTATGAAGCCACGAAACGGATCAAAAGGGCGGAAGAATCAAAACCCAAAACCGTTATCATCGCCCTGACCGCCAGCAGTTTTGAAGAAGACAAGGCCCGCACTCTGGCGGTTGGGTGTGATGATTATCTGCGCAAACCCTTTCGTGAGGCCGATCTGTTCCAGATGATGAGCCGGCATATCGGGGTTCAGTTTGTCTATGAAACACCGGACGATTTGCCGGCAATCCCTGATGAAACTGAAAATACCCTAACGCCTGAAATGATGGCCCGCTTATCCCCCGATGATCTTACTCGCCTGACAGAAGCTATTGAATTGAGTGATATTGAATTGGCCAACCAGATCATCGCTGACATCCGGCCATCTCAGCCGGAGTTGGCTGAGATGTTGAGTCGATTGATTAACAATTTTGAGTATGATACCATACTGACTACAATCGAACAGATGAACGCACGCGGGACATTCCTGTGATTCTGGAATTGCTTGAGCAGTGAATTACGTTTTTAGGCGAGATTGTGGAGGTGAATTTTCGATGAGAACATTACTCAAAACAGTTCTGTTCGTTGTTCTGCTGACGCTGACTGCATCAAGTCAAGCGACCTATGCTCAAAAAGGGGATAAGCCCCCAACAGACTTGGGACGTCGCCTCAAATTCACCCACCTTTCAGTTGAAGATGGTCTTTCTCAAAACGATGGCAGGCAAATTTTGCAGGATCAAGTGGGGTTTATCTGGATTGGCACCCAGGACGGGCTGAACAGATATGACGGATACGAGTTCAAAGTGTATACCTATGATCCGGATGATAACACGGGTTTGAGCGACGATTTCATCACCGCGTTGTATGAAGATCGCTCCGGTACGCTCTGGGTTGGCACCAAAAACGGGGGACTCAATAAATTCGATCTGACCACCGGACAGTTCACCCGTTATCGCCATGATCCCGATGATCCGCACAGTCTCAGCCACGATAATGTCCAGGCTATCTATGAAGATCAATCAGGGATACTGTGGATAGGAACCAGGGGGGGCGGATTGAATAAATTTGATCGGGACACCGGACAATTCGTGCCTTATCAACACGATCCGGATAATCCTCACAGTCTGAGTCACGACGCTGTATCGTCCTTGGCTGAATATCCGGCGGGCATTTTGTGGATTGCTACGGAAGGGGGAGGTTTGAATAGATTTGATCTCCGTTCAAATCAGGCGGACACGGGCTATTTCGTCCGTTACCGGCATGATGCCAATAACCCCAACAGCCTGAGCGATGATACCGTGTGGTCCATATACCTCGACCGTTCGGGAATCCTATGGCTCGGCACGGAAAAGGGAGGATTGAATCGCTTTGACCCGGAGACAGAACAGTTTTCCCATTACCAGCACGACCCCCATGATCCAACGAGTATAAGTCACGACGAAATCGAAGCAATCACAGAAGATGACTCGGGCGATCTCTGGATTGGAACCTTGGGAGGCGGACTCAATAAGTTTGATCGGGAAACAGGGATTTTTATCACCTACCAACACAACGCCGATGATCCCGGCAGCTTGAGCCACGATACCGTGGACTCAGTCTACTTCGACCGGGCGGGCACACTCTGGGTGGGAACGGTAGGTAAAGGGATCAATCTGCTTGACCCAAACACCCAGAAATTTTTACACTTTAAGACTGAGCCTGGAAATCCCAACAGTCTCAGTTACGATTTTGTGATGGGCGTGTATGAAGATTCTGAGGGGATACTTTGGGTGGGCACAATCGGTGGTGGCGTGAATGCCTACGACCGCAAAACCGGGACCTTCACCCATTACAAAGCTGACCCGGACACTCCGGGGAGCATAAGCCACAATCGAGTTTGGACGATTACAGAGGATCAAGCAGGGACGCTTTGGATGGGGACACTTGGCGGCGGGCTGAACAAATTTGATCGTGAAACCCAGACCTTCACCCATTACCAGGCCGATCCGGATAATCCGAACAGCATAAGTCATGATCTAATCTGGACAATTTACAAAGACCGGCAAGGTATCCTTTGGATTGGAACATTTGGTGGAGGACTGGACGCGTTTGATCCTGGAACCGAAACCTTTACCCATTATGCGGCTAATCCTGATGACCCCAAGAGTCTCAGCCACAATGTGGTCAAGGCAATTTTTGAAGACCAATCCGGCACGCTTTGGGTGGGCACCGATGAGGGCGGGCTGAACAAATTTGATCGTAAAACCCAGACTTTCACCCATTACCAGGCCGATCCTGACAACCCTCATAGCCTGAGCAACGATAGAATCAAGGCGATTCAGGAAGATCGAACAGGCACCCTGTGGATCGGAACGGGTAGCGGTTTAAATCGGTTTAACCGAACAGACGAAACTTTTACCCATTACCATGAAAGAGATGGCCTACCGAATGATGTAATTTACGGAATTCTGGAAGATGATGACGGAAATCTGTGGCTCAGTACAAATCGAGGGCTGTCCAGGTTCAATCCACAAACCGAGACATTCAAGAACTACGATGTTAGAGATGGTTTGCAGGGCAACGAGTTCAATGCAGGCGCCTTCTATAAAAGCGCAAGCGGCGAGATGTTTTTCGGCGGCGTATATGGCGTGAGTGCGTTTTATCCAGAAAAAATCAAAGATAATCCTTATCTACCACCGGTTGTGCTAACCGATTTTCAGATCTTTAATGCATCGGTGCCCATTGGTGAAGATTCACCGCTATCGCAATCTATCTCGGAGGTTGAAGAGATTGTCTTATCTTATGAAGACAAAGTGTTTTCATTTGAGTTTGCCGCCTTGAATTATATTATTCCTGAAAAAAATCAGTACGCCTACATGATGGAAGGGGTTGATAAAGAGTGGGTCTATTCCGGTGATCGTCGTTTTGTCACCTATACCAATTTAGATCAAGGGACATACACCTTCAAAGTTAAAGCCTCAAATAATGATGGGGTGTGGAATGAAGAAGGGGTATCTGTAAAAATCATCATCACGCCGCCCTGGTGGGAGACAACCTGGTTTCGAGGAACCGGGCTACTGTTGCTCGCCGGACTGATTGTTGGAAGCTACCGCTGGCGAGTTTATGCCATTGAACAACGAAACCGTGAGCTTGCCTGGCAAGTCGCCGAACGCACAAAGGAATTAGCCGAATCGAACGAACAATTGCAAATTGCAAAAGAGAAAGCAGAAGTCGCAAACCAGGCCAAAAGCGTGTTCCTGGCCAACATGAGCCACGAACTGCGCTCGCCGCTTAACGTTATTTTAGGCTTTGCCCAACTGATGGCTCGCGATCAAGATCTCTCCCCTCATCATCAAGAGAACCTGGGCATCATCCGCCGCAGCGGCGAACATCTACTCACCTTGATCAATCAAGTGCTTAATTTATCCAAGATTGAAGCCGGACGAATCACGCTCAATGAAACGAATTTTGATTTGTTTCGCTTGTTAAATGATTTAGAAGATATGTTCGGCCTTAAAGCCGATGACAAACATATACAACTCCCTTTTGAACGTGAGCCTGATGTACCGCAATATATCCGCACCGATGAAGTGAAACTACGTCAAGTGTTGATTAACTTGCTGAATAATGCGTTGAAGTTTACGGAAGAGGGGAGCGTGACACTACGTGTCAGGAGTAAGGAGTATGAAGTAGGAAGTAAGGAGGAGGATAAAGATTCTCCCCTACTTCCTACTTCCTACTCCCTACTTCATTTTTCCGTTAGTGACACTGGTCCCGGCATTGCGCCAGAAGAGATAGACAAACTGTTTGAAGCATTTGTCCAAACCGAAACGGGGCAGCAGGCGCAGGAGGGTACTGGGTTGGGTCTACCTATCAGTCGTAAGTTTGTGCAGTTGATGGGTGGGGACATTGACGTTGAAAGCCCCGCCTCTATCCCCCCCACTGGGGAACGCGAAGCGAAGGGGGGGCCAGGGACAACGTTTAACTTCGATATTCAAGTACAGGTTGTTGAAGAAACCGGGATCGAAACGAAACGACCAACTCGCCGCGTGATAGCCCTAGAACCTGATCAACCGCGTTACCGCATTCTGATTGTCGATGATAGTTGGACGAATCGGCAATTGCTGATAAAGTTATTGAATCCCTTGGGCCTTGAATTGCAAGAAGCCGAAAATGGGCAGGAAGCCATAGCAGTGTGGGAAAAACTTGAACCGCATCTGATCTGGATGGACATGCGCATGCCGGTGCTGGATGGCTACGAAGCGACCAAACAAATCAAGGCCACGACCAAAGGGCAGGCGACGGCCGTCATTGCTTTAACCGCAAGCTCCTTAGAAGAGGAACGGGCCGTGGTTTTATCCGCCGGATGTGATGATTTTATACGCAAGCCCTTCCGCGAGGCCGACATTTTTGAGGCAATGCACCAGCATCTTGGGGTCCGCTTTGTTTATGAAGAAACAAAAGAAGAGATCAGAGATGCTGTATCAGAAATCGACTTCCAAAAACTGGAGTTCGATATGGCTGCATTGCCTGCCGATTGGCTGACAGATTTCCAGGAGGCGGTCATTGCTCTGGACACAGATGTGTTGGCAACCTGTATTGACCAAATCCGCCCTCAAAATGAATGGTTGGCCAATCTCCTGACCGGAATGGTCGACAATTTTCAGTACGACAAGATTTCAGCCGTAATTGAGAGCATAAAGCATGAATAGAAAGCAAACCAGTCAACAAAAAGCAAATATTTTGGTGGTTGATGATACCCGGGGCGATCTTCGCTTTTTAGTCCAGACTCTGGAAAACGAAGGCTATAAGGTTCGTCCGGCACCGGATGGAAAATTGGCTTTAAGGGCGGTCCAATCAACGCTGCCCGACCTCATTTTGCTTGATATAAAACTGCCGGGTATGAGTGGTTATGAGGTCTGCGAAAAATTAAAAGCCGATGAACAAACGTGCCACATTCCGGTGATTTTTGTCAGTGCTTTAGATGAAGCGATGGATAAGGCCAAAGCTTTTTCCGTCGGCGGCGTTGACTACATTACCAAACCGCTTGAAACTGAAGAGGTCTTAGCGCGGGTTGAAACCCACGTAGCGTTGGGTAAGATGCAGAAGCGTTTGGAGGCGCAAAATACTCAACTTCAACGCATCAATGATGAATTGACGCGCGAAATTACCGAACGCAAGCGTACCGAAGAAGCTTTACAAAAGAGTGAACACCGGCTTCGTATCACCACCGATAATTCACCAGCCTATATCGCCTACGTCACCATTGACGATCTGCGCTATCAGTTTGTCAATCAGAAATTTGAAATCGCTTTTGGACTGCCCCGCGAAGAGCTGATAGGTAAACATATCAAAGAGATTATTGGAGAAGAAAACTATAAATTTGCCTTGAAATACATTGAAATGGTCAAATCTGGTCAGCCGGCTTCGTATGAAAACGTTTTTCATCTGGAACAAGGAAAGCGTTGGATAAAAGTCAACTATGTGCCCGATTTTGATGAACAGGGCAAGGTGAGAGGCATTGTTGTTCTTAGCTACGACATCACCGAGCACAAGCAAGCAGAAGAGGCGCTGCAAGAGAGTCAGGAACTATTCGCACTATTCATGGATGTACTACCCCATGGCGTGTTTATCAAGGATGAGAACCATATCGTTACATACGTAAATCAGTTTTTGAAGGACGTCTTTAATGCACAGGACTGGCTGGGGAAGGATGCTTATGCCATTTTTCCTGAAGCAATTGTGAAAGCAATGCACGCCGATGATGATCAGGCATTTGCCACAGGGCAAACCACAGAAGAAGAAGCGTTACCAACCAGAGATGGCTCTGAGCGCGTCTTTCGAACCACCAAGTTTCGGATTGACCGGGCTAACAAACCACCGCTGCTGGGCGGCATTGGGCTGGATATTACCGAGCGCAAGCAGACGGAGGAACAATTGCAAAAAGCCAAAGAAGCTGCGGACGAAGCAAGAATTGCGGCTGAAGCCGCTAACCGGGCCAAAAGCACCTTCCTGGCTAATATGAGCCACGAACTGCGAACCCCCCTCAACGCCATCCTGGGCTTTACCCAACTATTGGAACGTGATTCAACCTTCCCGGCAAAACACAGGGAAAACCTGGCAATCATCAACCGTAGCGGCCGGCACCTGCTAGGCCTGATCAACGATGTGTTGGAAATGTCAAAAATCGAGGCCGGTCGTACTTCCCTCAATGAAAACGATTTTGACCTGCATCATCTACTGGATGATTTAGAAGATATGTTCAGCCTTAAGGCCGACCATAAAGGGTTGCAACTTACCTTTGAGCGTGGGCCTGATGTGCCGCAGTTTATCCACACCGATGAAATCAAACTCCGCCAGGTATTGATCAACTTGCTCAATAATGCCTTGAAGTTTACGGAGGAAGGAGGGGTGACGCTGTGGGTAAGGACAAATGATGAATTAGGAACGATGAATGATGAACAAGATAAAGGTCTTCATCATTCATCATTCATCATTCTGCATTTCGAAGTATCCGACACTGGCCCTGGCATTGCCCCGGATGAGATGGACAAGCTGTTTGAAGCCTTTACTCAAACGGAAACAGGGCAACAGGTTCAAGAGGGAACCGGTTTAGGCCTGTCGATTAGTCGCAGGTTTGTACAACTGATGGGGGGAGAGGTGCAGGTCGAAAGTCCTGCCTCTATCACCGCTAAAGGGAGGGATACCCTCCCCTCAATCCCCCCCACTGAGGGGGAACGCGAAGCGAAGGGAGGGCCAGGCACAACCTTCAAGTTTGATATTCAAGTACAAGTTGTTACCGCGGCTGATGTCGAAGCCCGACGACCCAAACGACGGGTCATTGCTTTAGAACCGGGTCAACCTCGCTATCGCCTGCTGATTGTGGACGACAAATGGAGTAATCGCCAACTCCTCATCAAACTGCTATCAAACGTAAGTTCACCCACTGCGGGCTTTGAACTGAGAGAGGCAGAGAATGGACAAAGAGCCATTGAGATATGGCAGGAATGGGAACCCCATTTGATTTGGATGGATCTACGGATGCCGGTGTTGGATGGTTACGAGGCGACCCGACGTATCAAAGCGACCCTCAAAGGTCAGGCCACGGCAATTATTGTCCTCACCGCCAGCCCGTTTGAGGATCAACAGGCGGATGCCTTTGCCGCCGGTTGTGATGATTTTCTGCGCAAACCTGCCCGCGAGGTAGACATTTTCGAGACGATGAGCAAGCATATTGGGGTACGATATGTTTATGAGGATTTAGCCGTTAGCAGTCAGCAGATAGTGATTAGTGAAGGCTCTAAAATCAAAGATTTAAAAGCTGAAATCGGGAAGCTGCCCTCTGAACTACTGGCCAACCTTGCAGAAGCGACGGAGTTAAGTGATATCGAGTTGATTGATCAGGTAATTGCTGAGATCCGTCGTCATAACGCCTCCCTGGCCGATGCACTGGCCAAGTTGGCCAGAGATTTTGAGTACAATAAGATATTGGCGTTGACTCAGGAAGGGGAGTGAACGGCGGAACCCACAGGGCAAAGTGAGCGAATAGGCGAATAACAAAGGGCAACAAACTAGCAACAAATCACAAAGGACAAAAAACAAATGACCAAGAACAAAGAACAAATGAGCAAAAGCGTCTTAGTTGTTGATGATGCCCCGGATAACCTGCGCCTTTTGGCCGGGATGTTGACTGAAAGAGGTTATAAAGTTCGACCGGCCCCGAGTGGCGCTCACGCCCTGGCCACCATCCAGAAAGAGTTGCCTGACGTGATTTTGTTGGACATTATGATGCCCGGGATAGATGGCTACGAAGTCTGTCGTCACTTGAAAGCAGATGAACGAACCCGGGATATTCCGATTATCTTTATCAGTGCCCTGGACGAAGTTTTTGATAAAATCACTGCTTTTTCAATTGGCGGGGTGGATTACATCACCAAACCGTTCCAGATAGAAGAGGTGTTGGCCCGGGTGCATACCCATTTGACCTTGCAAGACATGCGCCGGAGACTTCAGGAGAAAAATGAACAGCTCCAACAACAGAACAAAGAACTGGATGCCTTTGCTCACACCGTAGCCCACGATCTCAAAAGTCCGTTGAGCAAAATCATTGGCTCGCTCAGTATTTTGCAAGAATATGTTTGGCCAATGTTAGACGAGGAATTGCAAGGCGTGATGCGGATTAGTTTGAAGGCCGGGCAAGATATGGCCAATATTATTGACGAGTTACTATTGTTGGCCGGTGTCCGGAAAGGGGAGATAGAGGTGGTCCCTTTGGATATGGCCGACATTGTGGCCCGGTCTCAAAATCGCCTGTCGCACATAATTGAAGCATACCAGGCCGAAATTATCACCCCCAGTGACTGGCCGCCAGCCCTGGGCTATGCCCCGTGGATAGAAGAAGTATGGACTAATTATCTGAGCAACGGCTTGAAATACGGTGGACAGCCACCCAAACTGGAATTAGGAGCCACCCCCCAGGCTGACGGGATGATTCGTTTTTGGATACGGGATAATGGGCCGGGCCTGACACCAGAAGCACAGGCGGCGCTCTTTACAGAGTTTACCCGTCTCAGTGAAGTGCGGATAGAAGGGTACGGCCTGGGTTTATCCATTGTCCGGCGGATTATGGATAAATTGGAGGGACTGGTTGGCGTAGAGAGTGAAGTAAGCCAGGGCAGTACCTTCTATTTTGCCTTGCCGGGGGCATAGTAATAATCGGCAAAGGCTCAATTCATAAGGGGACAGTTTATACTGGGACATTTTGGCCATCAATTCAGCTAGCAATGGGACCATATACCCATGAATTCAGCCTAAAATAATCTTGACACGAGCTTCTTTTAGGGATATCATGAACTTATAATAACTAGATTCTTCATTTCGGTTCTTACACTTTTTTGTCCTCAATATCGACGCCACACTTCCGTCCAGTTCTGTTAAACTGGTCTTGATCCTCACTCCCGTAGGCCAGGTTGCCCACCTGATATGAGTCTTATTCATCTCGACTCATCACTTCTTTTGCCATAAGCTCATAACAGAGACAACCAAACCGGTCACCTGATCCCCGTTTTCCCGACCGGACCCGTAAATCCACCAGATTACCTGGTAGTGTCTTGCTGTCCCTAAGGGAGTTCCGAAATTTAAATCATCCCAAAACTGTCGGCGACGTGAAGCGTAAAACGTGAAACGTGAGGGTTTATGGCGTAAAAACATCACGTTTCACGCATCACGTTTCACGGAGTTGGGACAATTATTTTTTCGGAACTGCCTAACAGGATGCCAGATGTCAGGCTATTGGTAATTCACTCGCTGCGACGACTGGCCAAAAGCGCAGATTCAAATCGTCTTCCTTTATAAGCCAAATACGGACGGTGCGTCCAATGAGCAATCCGGCGTTCCCTCTCTCAACTGGACCCGACCCCAGTCTGACCCATCTGTGGGCGGAACTGGCTCGGATTGCTGTTTTGATTCACCGGGAGGTCCGGCGCTGGCAGTTGGCCGGCCAGGATGCGACCGATTCATTTCGGGGTCTGTTTATCACCGAGGCCGAGGTTGATGGCCTGTTGGCCCGGCCGCCGGGCTGCAACTGGGGTGATATGGTTTTGTTGGCTCCGGAAGAAGCGCAGGGTTTTGCCCAGGCCGAGGCAGCCGCGGCGAACCAGACCCGGCGACTGATAGACCGGGCCAATAAGAAAGGCCAAACCCTTCAGTTAGCCCGCCTGGCGACCACCTTTGGCCTCGACCCATTTGAGCTCGACACCCTCCTGATATGCCTGGCCCCCACGCTCGACTTACGCTACGAGCGTCTCTACGGCTATCTCCAGAATGACGTGACCCGCAAGCGGCCCACGGTCAACCTGGTTCTGGACCTACTGGCCGCACCCGGCCCCACGCGTCTCCAACATTTGGCCTACTTTGCCGACGAGGCCCCGCTCATCACCTACCACCTCCTGGAACGCCGCGCCGAAACGAACGCAGGACATTCTTTACTCAGCCAAACCCTGACCGTTGACGAAACCATCGTGGCCTGGCTGCTGGGCCGCTACCAACCCCAGGCTGACCTTGGCCCCCGGGCCAGTCTGGAACAACCCCTGGCCTGTCCGGCCGAAGCGGAGGCCCTCATTCCACCCCCGCTCCAGGCTGGCCTGGCCGACCTGGCCCGGGCCGAGACGCCGCCCCTGCTCCTCTTTTACGGCCCGGACCAGACCGGCCAACAGACCGCAGCCCGCCTGCTGGCCGCCCGGCTCGAGCGGCCGTTGCTGCGGGTCGATATGGCCGGGGTGATCGACGAGGAAGTTCCGTCCTTAGCCGCCCTGCGGCTGGCCCTGCGGGATGCCCGCCTGCTGGGGGCCTTACCCTATTTGTCTGGCTCGCAAGCCTGCCTGGATCAGGAAGGCCGCCTGCCGCCCGCCCTGCTGGCCGAGCTGTGCGCCTACCCCGATCTGGCCATCGTGGCCGGACATCCGGCCTGGCAACCGGCCGGCCTGGAGCGAAACACCCCCATCTACAGTATGGAGTTCCCGGTGCCCGCCTACGCCCAGCGCCTGACCCTGTGGCAGCATTACCTGCGCATGGGCGAATACGCGAATACCCTACCGGGCACAGGTGGGCGAATGGTTACCTCGCCCGACGAGATAAAGACCGAGCACAAACAATCCAAAATCGTCAATCGTCAATCCAAAATCGACCTGGCTCCTCTGGCCGGCCAATTCGCCCTGACCAGCGGCCAAATCCGGGACGCGGTGGCCTCGGCCCGGGACATGGCCGCCCAGCGCGGTGATCACCTGCAGGGCCGGGACCTGTTCTTGGCGGCCCGGGCCCACTCCAACCCCCGACTGGGAACCCTGGCCCGCAAGATCGAGCCGCGCTATGGCTGGACGGACATCATCCTGCCGGCCGACCAACTGGCCCTGCTGCGGGAGATCGTGGCCACGGTGCGGGGCCGGCCCCAGGTGCTGGAAGGGTGGGGCGTGGGCCACAAGCTGGCCTCCAGCGCGACGGTGACCGTCCTCTTTAGCGGCGACCCCGGCACCGGCAAGACCATGGCCGCCGAGATCATCGCCGGCGAGCTGCGCCTGGACCTGTACAAGATCGACCTGTCCACCGTGGTCAGCAAATACATAGGTGAGACCGAAAAAAACCTGGAGCAGATCTTCAACGAGGCCGAGACCAGCAACGCCATCCTCTTCTTTGACGAGGCCGACGCGATCTTTGGCAAGCGCTCCGAGGTGAAGGACGCCCACGACCGGTACGCCAACATCGAGATTAGCTACTTATTACAGCGCATGGAGCTGTACGACGGGGTGACCATCCTGGCCACCAACCTGCGGGCCAACCTGGACGAGGCTTTTACCCGCCGCCTCCAGTTCGCCGTGGATTTCCCCTTCCCGGAGAAGGAGGACCGGCTGCGCATCTGGCGGACCTTATTCCCGCCCGACGTACCGCGCGAGCCGGAGCTGGACTTCGAGTTGTTGGCCCGCCGTTTTAAGCTGGCCGGGGGCAATATTCGAAATATTATCGTCAGTGCGGCCTATCTGGCCGCCAATGACGGCGAGTGCGTGACTATGGACCACCTGCTGCATAGCACCCGGCGCGAGTTGCAGAAGATGGGCCGCTTGGTTAGCGAGGCGGAGTTCCAAAGCAGTTAAGGATTTCTGTGGAGGCGTATGATGACGAAAGAACAAACGATGAAAAATCAAGTAAAAGGAAAGAAGCCTGTGAAGCGACCGGTTGAGCCGATGCACCAGGGACCGGTGGCGCAGCTTGAAGAGCCAGACCTGCTGGCCCTGCAGCGAGCGGTGGCTAACCCGGATCTGGCCGCCCCGGCGGACATTTTGGCCCTGCAGCGACGATACGGCAACGTGGCCGTGCAGCGATTATTGGCCCAGCACCAGGCAACACAGCGGCACCCGCCCCCCCCCTCGCTTAGCATCCGGGAAACCAGCTTGCCCCTCAGACGAAGCAGCCACCGGATGGTCGCGGCGCAGTCAATAAAAGGAAACTATAACAGTTCAGAGAGGTTAGGTTCAAGGCCGGTGTCCGTTCAATCGGCGGAAACATCTAAAAGGGACAGTGGTCATGTGACACCAGTGGTTAGAGGAGAATCGCTTCCCGCTGTGAGCCCGTCGCCGGAAAGCGGTATTAAACAGAAGGGACAGACGAATATAGTGCAGCGCGTTGAATACAAGGATATCGTGGGGAGGTTCCAAAAGGGAGACCTACTATACGGACTTACTGGGCCACGTATGGATACCTATCATGCGCTTCAGGAGAAATTCTTGAGCGAGGAAGGCGCCATCCCCCCGATCATAATTGATGAGATTAACAATATATTATATGATATGGAAGGAGTCCCAGGCCGGTTTTCTGAGAAAGAGGCGTGGGATTCCTTTAAAGGGCAATTGGGCCGGTCAGCGTTTGGCATGGGGATGCGAATTAAGAAATGGTCGGAGAAACTAGGGCGCGGTTATGCGCATATGAGAGAACCTCTAAAAGAGCATGAGGAGATGATGTCGGCGAGTATGCTGATAGACGACGTGCAAGATTTCAAGGAGTGGTTGGAATCAGAACAGCTCAACGAGTTCTCCCCATTTAATCAAGCGTTACTTATGGGCAAGGCTACCGAACTGTTTGAGAAAATCAAGACCTTATGTCAGGCGGGAATAAGATGGGCGACTGGCCGCGGTCACCGCATTTACTTTATTCTGGATATGATAGACCAAGAGAAGGTAGTGAGTGGGGGGCGTTACCATCGCCCGCTAGAGCGGAATCCGTGGGAGCATTATCGCGAGGAGTTGGGCGTATACATAGGCGACTATACAGGTGCGGAGCTCCGTTGGCTATATATTAACTGGCCGCAAGTTGATGAGAAGGTGAGTTTCTGGGAGGCTGGCGACCGGGTTGATCCACCGTGGGAAGGAGATAAGAAGTACCTTTGGAGGAAGTATGCAGGGTATGTGGAACACGGGTTGATGGAGGAAGGTTTGTAGCTCGGGGTCAATCCACACACGCGGTGCATGCCCGCATTGGTCGGCGTCGCTGGGGACGTGTCGCGTTTGGAGACATCCGAGGTCAAGGCGGCCCACCGGCCTCATGTGGTGCGCTCGGCGTGTGGTGGGTCTCTAATTGGACCGCACAAAAGTCGATATGTGCCGACCTAACGAACGTCGGCACAGCAGGGGTAAAGGGGATGGTAAAAAGAGTCACAGTTGAGCATTATTCGGCCGATGAAGGTTTTGTCCGGGTGTTTCTCGACCTTCAACTCGGCCAGGGTCCGGTTGACCACCTTGATCGCTTTCCGCAGTTTGTGGCGGGTGGGGGCCACGCTTAGCGTCACCCTGTCATCTATCAAGGGCGCGTAGTGTATGCCCCGGTCGCTATTCAATTGTCAGCACCGCAGCAGCCTCAGTGCCGGCGGCAGCCCCGTCAGATCGGTCAGGGTCACGCCGGCATTGGCCCAGCGCCACCAGCGGGCCGCATACTGCCCGATGCGGACCTCGTCCGCACCTTGCTCGCGCAGGACCGGGCCAAACGCGCTTTGAAACATTCGATGGTTTGGGGGGCCAGACTCAGCCCGCGTAGGTGGGCTTCATGGCCCGTAGGCCCCAAGAGCGGTTTTAACCCGCGCCTGAGCTGATAAAGGAAGGTAGGAACTATGGAAAACAGAGCAGTGTTGAGTGGGAGACGACTTGTTCTCATTTTATTGACGACGGTTTTGGTTACCTGTTTGGTCACCGCCCGGGCCGCCCGAGTGGGGCGGGCCAGTGATCCAGCCGGTCATTATGAAGCCACCGGCGACAAGGGCCAGATCGCCTTTGTGAGCGACCGGGATGGCAACAACGAAATCTATGTCATGGCAGCCGATGGCACGAACGTGGTCAGACTGACCAACGATCCGGCCGATGATCGCAGCCCAGCCTGGTCCCCCGATGGGACCCAGATCGCCTTCGCGCGCGCCGGAGACATCTACGTCATGGCGGCCGATGGGGGCCAGACTACCAGCCTAACCCAGGGTCCGACCAGTGATGGAAGCCCGCAGTGGTCTCCAGATGGCAGCAAAATCGTCTACCATAGCCTGGATGGGGCCACGATATCCATCTACGTGATGGACGCCGACGGCAGCAACCGAATCGAACTCTATAGCGGCTATATGTCCTTATCGCCTACACCATCCTGGTCACCCAATGGTACACAGCTCGCTATGGAGTGTTGGGGGAATGGATCAAACGGGCATGACATCTGTGTCTATGACGCCGATGGGACGAACGTCCGCCGCCTGACAAACAGCGCCGCCTATGACTGGTGGCCGGCCTGGTCCCCCAACGGGGCATTGATTGCCTTCGAACGCGATGACGACATCTACGCTATAGCCGCTGCTGGCACCAATCTGATAAACCTGACCAAGAGTCAGGCAGAGGAGCACCGGCCAAGGTGGTCGCCCTGGGGGAACAAGATCACCTATGAAATGCTTGTCAATAATACAAACCATATCTACATTATGGATGCCGATGGCAGTCATCAGGGCGTGCTAGTAGATCAAGGTATTTCCTGGTGTTGCCCCCAAGCCTACACCTGGTCATCCGATGGCAGCCAGATCGCCTACGAGAAGCATCTGTGGCAAGGGGGCGGAGAGTGGAACGAGGAAATCTCTACCCTGGTATTAGATGGGGGCGTATCGCAGAATGTGACCAACAACGCGGCCGATGACCGGGAACCGGCCTGGCAGCCGCTTAATCAGGTGCTCTGGCGGGTCTACTTGCCTCTTATTATCCGCTGACGCAAGATCGCCCGACTGTAAATCTTGGATATCTCCCACCGGGCGAGACTGTTCTAAAATTATCGTCACCCCTCAAGATATTGAAGACATCCCCTCTTTTTGCCAGGTAACCTATGTAAGGCAGTTCCGAAAAAAAATTGTCCCAACTCCGTGAAACGTGATGCGTGAAACGTGATGTTTTTACGCCATAAATCCTCACGTTTCACGTTTTACGCTTCACGCCACCGAAAGTTTTGGGATGATTTAAATTTCGGAACTCCCGTAGGAGTGTATTTTGTACACTCCGCCTCTGCTCCATCGGCCGCCGCTTTATACACCTAATGATTTCCAGCAGGGCGCGCGAGGCCTGCCCCAAAATGGGACGGCTATCGGAGCGACTGTTGCCAATTTTTCCCAGCACCGCCTGGATTTTCTCCACTGCTTCCAGTGACGAGGATGGCCTGGCGCAGACCAGATGTGAACTGGAACACACAACACTTGTGTCGACCAACACAGGCCGACTATGTTGAAGAAGACCCGGCCACCGTGTCTACAGGTACAGATTTTTTTCACTGAGTACGTTAAGATTGTGACATCAAATGAAAATGATCAGCACAATGAACGGAAGGTGCTCTGATGAAAAAAAATCTACTTAAGCAACCCTTGAAAGTTACACTGTTGAGCGCGATTTTGTTGGCTCTGTTTCAAATTTTGGCGGTCTCAGCCCTGGCTGAAGGCCCAGTAATAGAAGAAAAAACGTGGAATGGTCATATTTGGAGATATGACCCCATTGTTTCCAAGACCTTGAACGCACCTGCGCTAGCGACAACTGTCGAAATCTTGGTCGATTGGGGCTGGTCCGGAAGCCCAGGTCAGAAGCAGACCAATGAAGAATTCGAGGTTCGGCTCCCAAATGGCCAGGTGATTCAGTGTGATGACTATGGTGATGAGGAGTTGGAAGGACAATGGATTCGATGCGGTTCGACTAAGTTCGAATGGGATAATAACCTTGACCTTGTTGTAGTCTTCACTGGTGACAACTCTAGCTCTGGTTCTCATCTTTTTAGGGTGACCGTACGGTGGTATGGCTCTCCACCCTCATCCAAACTTCAGGTTACGGTCGACTGCACGGGTGCTCATTTCAGCGGTGAAACCAATTATCCGATGGATCTAATATACAAGTTAAGTGATGGTCAGCAAGCTACTGTTCGGGTCGAAGATGAGTTCTCCGAGAAGGTGGAATGGAACCCGCAGATCGACGGGAGCTACGGCCCCCACAATGTGTCTGCCGAGGCCGAGTTGGTGTTTGAGGGTCAAATCCTTAGTTCCGACCGGGACAGTAATGACCAGCTCATCTGTGGCTCCGTACCCGTACCCTCCGAACTTCAGGTTACGGTCGACTGCACGGGTGCTCGTTTCAGCGGTAAAGCCGATCATCCGATGGATCTAATGTACAAGTTAAGTGATGGTCAGCAAGCTACTGTTCGGGTCGAGGATGAGTTCTCCGAGAGGGTGGAATGGAACCCGCAGATCGACGGGAGC
>DAOUMU010000146.1:0-12596 GCA_034409055.1 Anaerolineae bacterium | reverse complement strand
CGTACCAGGGCAAGGCATTGTCAGGGTCTCGCGCGATGGCCTGTTGGTAAGCCTCAATCGCCCCCTCGACACGACTCAACTCGGCGAAGACATTGCCCAGGCTGTTCCAGGCGGCGGTGTAGGTGGGGTCAAGTTCGATGGTCTGCCGATAGGTTTTGATGGCCTGGTCATAGCGTTCCAGCCTTTGCTGGACGTGTCCCAGATCGTACCAGGGCAAGGCATTGTCAGGGTCTAGCTCGATGGCCTGTTGGTAAGCCTCAATCGCCTCCTCGAAACGACTCAACTCGGCGAAGACATTGCCCAGGTTATCCCAGGACACCGCTTTGCTTTCTTCCTCCTTATGTCGTTCGAGGGCCTGGCGGTAGAGGGTCATGGCCTGTTCGTATGCACCGCGCCCGGCATAAACAAAGCCCAAATTGTTATAAGGCCAGGCATAATCCGGGCCCAGTTCGATGGCCTGCCGGTAGGCCTCGGTGGCCTGGGTAAGGAGGCCATCCTGCGCCGCTTTGTCCGTCTCAGAACGTCCCAGTACGCTGTAGGCATTGCCCAGATTATTCCACGATACGGCCCGATCCTGATTATTTTGATGGCGCTCAATGGCCTGCTGGTAGAGGGGAATGGCCGCTTCAGGCTGATCTTGATCCTTATAAACCAGTCCCAAATTGTTGTAAGGCCAGGCATAAGCCGGGTCCAGTTCGATAGCCTGCCGGTAGGCCTCAATCGCTTCTGGATAGCGTTCCAGGGTGCGATAGACATCCCCCAGACTATCCCAGGGCAGAGCATAAGTCGGATCGAGGTCGATGGCCTGCCGGTAGGCCTGGATGGCCTCCTGGTAATCTTCCAAAGCCCGGTAGATGTTGCCCAGGTTGTTCCAGGATACGGCGCTGTCCGGGTCATTTTGGTGCCACTTGATGGCCTGCTGGTAATACGGCCGGGCCGTCTGATAGGCCGCTTGCTTTTCATGCACAAAGCCCAGGTTATGGTAAGCCCAGGCATAGGTGACCTCCAGTTCAATGGCCCGCTCGAAAGCCTCAATGGCCGCCTGGTAACGTTCCAGGGCCGTGTAAGCCGTGCCTAAACTGTTCCAGGCTCGGGCGTAGTTTGGCTCCAGTTTGATCACCTGTTGGTAAGCGGCAATGGCCTCCTGGTGGTGGTCCAGGGTATGGTAAACATTCCCTAAATTATACCAGGTGGCCATCCGTTCCGAGTCTTGGGGGTGGCGATCCAGGGCTTGTTGATAACAAGTCAGGGCGGCCTCATATTTCTCTTGCTGCTCATAAATCAGGCCCAGGTTGTGGTAAGGCCAGGCGTAGGTGGCATCCAACTCGATGGCCTGTTGATAAGCTCGAATAGCTTCTGCGGGACGATGCAAGGCCCGGTAAATATCGCCCAGATCATTCCAGGCCACGGCCCGGTTCTGGTTAGCCTGGTGCCGCTCGATGGCCTGCTGATAGTAGGACAGGGCGGTCTCATACTGACCTTGTTCTTCATAAATGCGTCCCAGGCTATGGTAAGGCCAGGCATAAAGAGGCTCCAGGGCGATGGCTCGCCGGTAGGCTTCACGGGCTTCGTCGAGACGATCCTGGGCCCGGTAAACCTCACCCAGGTTGTGCCAGGGCCGGGCGTTGGTGGGAGTCAGTTCGATGGTCTGCTGGTAGGTTTCAATGGCCTCCTCGGTCCGACCCAGGGTCTGGTAAACATCGGCCAGGCTGTGCCAGGGCCGGGCTTCCTGGGGGGCAAGTTGGATCGCCTGCTGATATGCCTCGATGGCCTGAGTAGCATAGCGGTCCTGGTCCTCCTGGGAGTGATACAGGGCCTCGTAAGTATCGCCCAGGTTGTTCCAGGTCTCGGCTCGATCCGGGTCGTTTTCGTGCCGCTCGATGGCCTGTTGATAATAGGTAATGGCCGGCCCGTATTGGCCCGCTTGTTCATAAATGAGTCCCAGGTTGTGGTAAGGCCAGGCATAAGTCGGCTCCAGTTCGATGGCCTGTTGATAAGCCTCAATGGCTGCCTCGGGCCGATTCAGAGCCCGGTAAGCATCGCCCAGATCGTTCCAGGACAAGGTAGAGGCGGGATCAAGGGCGATGGCCTGTTCGTAGGCTTCGATGGCCTCGGCAAAGCGGTCCAGGGCCCGGTAGGCGTCCCCCAGGTTGTTCCAGGCCTGGGCTTGATCGGGGTCATGTTCGTGCCGCTCGATGGCCTGTTGGTAATGCGTAATGGCCGGTTCGTATTGGCCTGTTTGGGCATAGATAAGGCCCAGGTTGTGGTAAGGCCAGGCGTAAGTGGGGGCCAGGTCGATGGCTTGCCGGTAGGCCCGGTCAGCCTCGTCGAAGCGATCTAAAGCCCGGTAGGTATTGCCCAGGTTGTTCCAGGCCTCGGCCCGTTCCGGGTCGTTTTCGTGCCGCTCGATGGCCTGTTGATAATAGGTAATAGCCGACTCGTATTGGCCCGCTTGTTCATAAATGAGACCCAGGTTGTGGTAAGGCCAGGCGTAAGTGGACTCCAATTCAATGGCCTGTTGATAGGCTTCGATGGTCGCTTCGGACCGGTCCAGGCGGCGGTAGATATTACCCAACCTGTACCAGGGCCGACCGTCTTCGGAGTCGAGTTCGATCACCCGCTGGTAAGCGGCAATGGCCTCCTCAGAACGGTCCAGGCCGTCATAGGCATCACCCAACTGATACCAGGAGACCGCCTGATCCTGCTTAGCCTGGTGGTGCTCCAGGGCTTGTTGGTAGAGGGCAATCGCCTGTTCATACTTGCCCTGCTCGGTATAAACCAGGCCCAGATTGTGATAAGACCAGGCATAATCGGGATCTGACACACTGGCCCAGCGGTAGGCGGCGATGGCCTCTTCATAGTTACCCAGGGCACTGTAAACCTGGCCCAGATTATCCCAGGAGATGGCTTTGCTGGGGTCGTCTTCGTGTCGCTCCAGGGCCTGCTGATAGAGGTCGATGGCCGCTTCATACTGGCCCTGCTTTTGATAGACAAAGGCCAGGTTGTGGTAAGGCCAGGCCTGATCCGGGTCAAGTTCGATGGCCTGCCGGTAAGCCTCGATGGCCTGGGCGGTGTCTTTATCCTTATCCCGATTAAGGGCGTTGTAAGCGTTACCCAGCTTGTACCAGGGCCGGGCATCGTCGGGGTTGAGTTTGAGGCTGTGACGATAAGCCTCAACGGCCTGGTCGTAGCGACCCTGGGCGCTGTACACATCCCCCAGGTTGTTCCAGGGAGCGGCATAGTCAGGGTCGAGGTCAATGGCCCGTTCGTAGGCCGCGATGGCTTCCCGGTGATGATCCAGGGCAATATAAACATCCCCCAACCTATTCCAGGCCCTGGCCCGGGCCGGATCATCTTCGTGCCGCTCCAGGGCCTGCTGGTAGAGGATCATGGCCGGTGAATATTCGCCCCGTTCCTCGTAAACCAGGCCCAACTTGTGGTAAGACCAGGCGTAAGTGGGATCCAATTCAATCGCCCGCCGGTAGGCTTCGATGGCCTCATCATGACGGGCCTGCAGCCGGTAGATGTTGCCCAGGCTGTACCAGGGTAAGCCATCGTTGGGATTGAGTTTGATGCATTGCTGGTAGGCCTCGATGGCCTGGTCGTAGCGCCCCAGGGCGCTGTACACGTCGCCCAGACCATCCCAGGAGATGGCCCGATCCCGGCCGTGCTCGTGCCGTTCTAATGCCTGCTGATAATAGGTCAGGGCTGTCTCATACTGGCCGCGCTCGCTATAAATCAGCCCCAGACCGTGGTAGGGCCAAGCGTAAGCCGGATCCAGGGCCAGGGCCTGCTGGTAGGCCTGGTCGGCCTGATCATAGCCATCCAGGCTGTAGTAAGCGTCCCCCAGGCTATTGTAATGGGCAGGACGGGGGGCAATCTCGATGGCCCGCTGATAGGCGGGGATGGCCTCTTCGGCCCGGCCTAAAGCCTCCAGGGCCAGCCCCAGGTTATACCAGGCCTCGCCATTTTCGGGATCCAGGGTTACGGCTCGCCGGGCAGCCTGCCAGCCGGGTTCCGAGGGGACTGTTTCAAAGGGGCGCTCAGGCCAGAGGAAGCGACCACTCAACTGGTAGAGAGCCTGGCCCAACTGCTGCCGCAGACTGGCAGCGGTGGCCGGCAGGTGTTGTTCCGCCTTCAGGTAAGCGGTCAGGGCGTCGTCGTAGCGCTGCTCACTAACCAGCCAGCCCCCCCGCCACAGATAGAGGATGCTCAAATGCAACGAGGTCAACTCCGGTCCGGCCAGCAGGGTCTCGACCATTTGCTCGACAGCCTGACCCGGCTTGTGCAGTCCGGCCGGGTGGGGGGCCACGTCGTCAAAAAACCAGCCCACCTCCTGCAAGCCGGCCCGCAGGTCCGACAACAGGTCTGCCTGGCTTTGGCTAACAGAATTCACATCTCGGCTCAGAAAATCTTCAACTTGAAGCAGCAATTCCTCGGCGAAGGGCCGGTCGAAGCCCAGTCCTTCCACAAAGCGAAGCCGGAAAAAGTGGACGGCCTGGTCCGGATCGGCCCACAGCCGGGCATTGAGCAAATCGCGCGTCACCGCTTGCCAGGCAGCGGCACGGGTACGCCGGGCGGGATCGATCCGGGTGTCGTGGACCTCCCGCCATCGCTTCTGGTAATAGTGCACAGCTCGCTGGCTTAACTGCTGCCGCCTTTGATGGTCCTTTTTGAGGGTATGCAGTTGGCGCCGCACGAACTCATAAACCGCGTCGTGCAACCCTTCAGCTTGTACAAAGGCGTAGCGCATACGCATCTCGCGCAGCGCATCGGCCACCCGTTGGGGGGGGGACAAGGCCCACATCGCTTGCACAGCGCGCTCACCGGCCCCGCGATGCAGCAGGGCAATCCCCTGGACTCGCTCCAGGTCCTCTGCCCGGGTCAGGCAATAGCGCAGGAAACGGGCCGTAATTTGCTCCAACCGGCCCGTTGGCAACAGGGTTTTGTCATCCAGGATAAAATTCTGGAGAAACTCGTCTCGATCCAGGGTAAAGAGGGCATCGGCCACCATCTCCACCACCAGGGGCACGCCACTGCTGGTGGCCTTGACCGCGGCAATGAGGTTATCGTCGATGGTCAGTGAGACCCGGCGGCGCTGGGCTTCCAGTTCCAGGTATTCATGGAGGTCGGCATCACCAAAGGTGTCCATATCCCAATCCAGGGGAGGATTTTCGCCCAGCAGGTCACGATAACCTTTGTGAACCCGCTTTTGTCCCTCAATTTCTACCACCCGTTCGTCGGCCAGGTTGTGGCGACCGCTCAGAATCCAGAAAATGGGCAGATGGATGGTGGGCAGCACCAGGCAATCCCGGATAAACAGCTCCAGGGGAACCAGAATTTCCAGATTGTCCAGGGCAATAATCAGGGGGCGTTGCCGGATGATTTGTTGCAGACCGGCCACCAGGCGGGCGGCCTGGGCAGCCGCTGGATTACGGAAAAGGTCGGCTTCGTCAGCCGTAAGGTGTCCCTCTTGCTGCAGTTGTGCCAACAGGAGGTCGGTCGCTTTGGCCAGAATGGCAGTCTCATCGGCCGGCTGGGGCGGGGAGATTTTACCTGCTAAAGACCACTCAGGCTGGCTTGGCGTCGCCCCCGCTTGAGCCGGGACGACCAGCCTGGTCGCAGTTTGCACCAACGACTGCCAATCCTCCTGGTTTTCCAGCCGGCAGCGCATGACCCGGTTGGCCAGGCGAGCCGTGTCGGTCTGAGCTTGACGGCAGGCAGCTACTTCTGCCTCGTGGCCGGCCTGGGCCAATTGCTGGTAGAGCCGCTCCAGCAGGTCCGTTGGCCCCAACACCGGTGCGCCCAGGGACACGTCGTCGTAAACAGTCAGGACCGGTGAGTCGTCGTCGGCCTCCTGGGCCAGAGCCAGGCAGCGACGAGCCAGCCAACTCTTGCCGATACCACCAATACCGTGGAGGAGGAAGATGCGGGTATAGGATTCATCCAGGGGAGCCTGGTCCGGGTCAAAGTCGGCCCCTAGCTTGGTGGTCAGGTCACGCCAGCGGCGGTGGTGTTGCCGCAGGCCCTGCAAAGCCACCCGAAACTGGCGCTGTTCCTGTATCCGGCCGATAAAGTTAGTGCGTTCTGCTTCAGATTCAGTTCTGTCCGGTTGTTGGAAAACCATTTTTATGTCCACTTAATTATATCAGCAGAACAGAACTGGCACAATTCACACCTAACAATTGGTAGAAGAAGGAACAGAAGCCACAACAGCGCAGCAAGCTACGCTGTTGTGGCTTTTTTTAATTATGATGATAAAATGTTCTGGTAGACTTGTAGGCATAAGCATCTTTCTCACAAATCGTACGGATTCAAAAGAAGCGAGGGCACCGGGTTGTGCAGGAGGGACCGTATCAGTACGTGCGCCATCCCGGGTACGTGGGGACGATACTGTTTGAACTGGTGGCGCCGATAATACTGGGGTCTAAGAGGTAGCTATCGTAGAGCTTTACGGGGTTTGCACAGGTAGCCGCCGAGTTGATCAGCGAGGGCCAGCGGCATGGGCCGTCACGCAGCTCAGCTCGAACCGTTAGGTTGATTTACAGATCACATCATAGAACCAGAATTGACAATGAAAAAGTAACTTCCGGTAAGGCAACCTCATAAAGCATCCAACCACGTAAAACGTAAAACGTAAAACGTAAAAATGAGCTAGATAAGTCATTACGCTTCACGTTTTACGTTTTACGAGTTGGCTAGCGACATCAAGCGGAAGTTGCTTTTTGCCCCGCTGGCAAGCCAAATTCTGGTTTGATGCACAAGAGAATGGAGGTGGCGATGAGTTTTCAAGTTACCAAGACGGATGATGAGAAAAGCAGCCAGTTACGGTCATCTGGATATGTAAGTCGATTGGAAGAATATTGGTACGGTACTGCACATCCATTCTATGACCTGATGATTTGGTTTGTATTTTTGCCCCTGGGCGGTGAAGCAGCATGTCGTAGACAGTTTGCCCAGTGGGTCGACGTTCGGCCAGGCGAGAAGGTTCTCTCTTTGTGCTGCGGCACTGGTGACACCGAGAGAGCGCTGCTCAATTTGGTCCCAACTGTCCATATAGTAGCCATTGATTTGGGGGTGGGACAGATCAATGCAGCCAAGCGAAAGGATGAAACCGGCTCAATAGACTTTTGTGTCGGGAATGCTTCTCGAACAGGATTAGAGACAAATAGCTTTGATCGAGTTGTTATCACCTTGGCGTTGCATGAGATGCCCTATTCACTGCGTCTTGAGGTTTTGAATGAAGCCCAACGGGTCTGCAAACCAGACGGACGTGTGGTTGCTATTGAGCACGCAAAGCTTGATAGCGTGATGTCGCAAGCCATTCGCTATCTGTGGTGGTTTGGATGGCTGCCAGGCAACCCGGAAGTTGAGACGAGTCGGGACCTACAGCAAAGAGGACTGGCAACAGAAATGAAGGAGGCTGGGCTTAAGGTTCTTGAGCGGCACACAACTGATCCGGGCTGGATCGAGGGGATTGTCTCAGCACCGAAATAGGTGTTGGCGGAGATGTTGGATAGAACGATGAGGATTGGGCCGATTCACCCAATAATGTGCCGGCTTGGGAAGAAAGGAGATTGTCTAGTGGTGGTACTGAGAAATAGAATAGCAGGCATCATGCTGAAGATCTCCGCGTGTGATAGCCCGTGCTACTGTAAGGGCACGCTGTCGTGGCAATGTCCGTGACCGAGGGCGAGATTTTGGTAATGATGGTTGTTATGATTACCATCTCGGTGCCGTGTTAAGTATATAATCTACCAATTTTAAGAGTATGCGATTCTAATTTTGTGCTATAATGGACTAATAAACCTGCTGCGCAAGGGGATAAATCCTCCATGAAAGTGCTGATCGTCGAGGACAGACGAGAGAATATCGTTTTCATCGCCAACAATATCCTAAAGCCGTTGGGCTATGAGGTAATTACGGCCAGGGATGGCCTGATCGGGCTGACCAAGGCAAAAAGGGAAGCGCCGGACCTGATTATCACCGATGTAAAGCTGCCCAAGATGAGCGGGCTGGAACTTTTGGGGCGTCTTCAAAAGGAAGGAATCGCTATTCCGACCATTGTGATGACCTTTCACGGCAGTGAAGAAACCGCGGTCCAAGCTTTACGGTTAGGGGCGCGGGATTATTTGATCAAACCGTTTACCGTCGAGGAAATGGAAATGGCCCTGGAAAGAGCCTTAGCCCCGGCCATAGACCAGCGGCCTGACGATGCTGCAGGTGAAACCAAAGTGACCCGGCTAGAAGAAGAATTGGTTGAAGTGCGCGCCGCTCTGGCCGAGCGTGACAATCAACTCAAACAGATGCGGAAATATTTTGCCGATTCGGTCAAGAAATCTGAGTTAGCTGAAATGGCTGAACGGGCTGAGGCCTGGGAGGAGGACAATGCCCGCCTGAATGAACTTTTGGCCCTGACCAAAGAAAAGGTAAGCGAGGCCGAGGGGCGAACGCATGCCCTGGAAGAAGCGCTGGAAGCCCAAAAAGTACGAATGGGCAAGTACCGGCAAGAGGTCAAAAAGCTGGCTGAAGAACTGCGCAACATGTCCGAGGCTGTTCGACTGATGTCTCAAGACCTGGCCCGTCAGGTTGAGCGGCTGGAAGTCCTCACCCCCCATGATGAGAATGATTAAACAAAAGAGGTAAATAGTTTCAATTAAGTAGCGAGAGCCCTCCCCCAGGCTCGACCAAACTTACTATGTCCTGGCCAGAATAATCTCTATTCCCAATTTAGTTAAATCCAAGCGGATACTGGCCGGCAAGGCATTGTCGGTAACCAACCTGTTGACCACACTAATTGGAGCCACCTGCACCACCGACTCCTGGTCGAATTTTGTATGATCGGCCAGGAGGATAACCTCCCGAGCGGCTCGAATCATGGCCTGTTTCATTGTCACTTCGGCCAGGTTGGTATGCGATAGGCCAAAATCCAGTGAAACTCCCGTTACTGCCAAAAACAGCTTGTCGGCGCGAAGCTCGCGCAGAGCCGCCTCCGCCGTCGGCCCGATGAGGGTATCACTGGAATGGCGCATTAGACCACCGGTTAAGATCAGGGTAATGTTGGGCTTGTTGCGTAGAATGTCAAACACGGGCATGGAGTTGGTGATCACCGTGATATTCTCTTTTCTGGTTAGCTCTTCAGCCAAATAGATATTAATCTGGCCCTCTCCTATTAAAAGTACATCTTCAGGTTGGACCTGCTCAGCCGCCATTTGGGCGATCCCCCGCTTTCTCATAGCAACCTCATCTTTAAGGTTTTGAGCGGCGTCAATGACCTCCAGTTCGATTTTTAGATCTTTTGTGTGAGCCTGCATGCAGGCAATCAGGTTTTTATACCACTCGTGCTCACTGTGTGGCACGACAAACCCAATTTGCCGGGGAAGAACGTCCGATACTCTAGAAATTGTTTGGTCGATGCTGAGGGGGATAGCCAGTTGCCTGTTGACGGTGTCCCATCTTATATGCCAGCCAGTCTCGCTCTGAGTATAGAATTCCGGCAAGGTCTCAGAAGTGAGAATAGCGTACGGAGTGACCAACTGTTCGGCCATAGGTTCATTATTATAAGTGTTAATCGCTGCTTCTATGCAAACCGGACCAACAATTTCTGGGAACATCGCCAGTCCAACTTTGCAGTACTCCCCAGCCATAAGCGCGTTCTTCAAGGTGTTACCTTCCAGGCCAAAGGGTATTACCAGTACAGAATCGGGGTTCACCCCCATATTCTGACAAGCCCGGATGGCTCCCCAAGCTGTGGCATCGTTAATTGCAAAAATGATGTTAATTGAGGGGTGAACATGCAAGGCATCGGTGGTAAGTTGGTAGGCCGTTTGCCAGGCCGACTGGGCATTGATCGAGAGAACAATCTGGGCCATAGGCAAGACTTCCTTCAGCCCAGCTATAAAGCCCTGGCTGCGCGCCTCGGTATTGCTCAGATGATAGGTTAAATCTAACACATAAGCCCGCCCTTCAAAATACTGTTGGGCATAGTCACCGGTCCACCGCCCCAGGGCCAGACTGGCCTGATAATTGTCCACAGCGACAAGCGTTTTTATGCCCACCATACCAAGCGATTCGGCAACGACTGGGATATTCCTTTGCTCTGTTCGATCAAGCAAGACTCGGTCAGCGTGAGGGTCAACTGAAGTAGCGATTAAAACGTCCACTCTATCGGTAAAGAAACCCTCAGGTGGTGGTTCAACACGTTGGGTTTGGTCTGCCTCGGAATCGGGCGACGACGTTGGGCGTAAAGAAGCAGCCCCTCCGTGCGTTCGTCGTAGGCGATTCTCCTCATCGAGGCGTTGCAAGTCACGGCGGATCGTCACCTCTGAGACGTTATGCAACTGGCTTAACTCTTTAACCGAAATAAATCCCCGGTCCTCTACCAAAGAAACAATGTGCTCCAAACGTTCATCTGCCAGCATGCTCCCCCTCCATATTTTGAATTTCGCCATCCTCTACCGCTTGTTGAGCCAGGGCGATGGCTCCCAACACCCCGGCCCGGTTGCCCAATCGCGGCGGCACAATATACTGGTCAATCCGCTCCAGAATTTCCGGTGACTGCACATAACCGTTGAGCAAATCTTGCACCTTGCGGCGGACCAACGGGAAAAGCTGGGGTTGCTCCATGACCCCACCCCCCATGATAATACGTTGGGGCGATAACGTGCAGATGAAGTTGACCAGCCCCAGCCCCAGGTAGTGTGCCTCTAACTCCCAGGCCGGGTGATCGGTGGGCAGGGTTTCCGCCCGCTGCCCCCAGCGTCCTTCCAGGGCGGGACCGGCGGCCATACCCTCCAAGCAATCGCCGTGATAGGGGCACGCTCCGGTGTAAGGATCGATCTGCCGGTCGTGGGGCAGGCGGATGTGGCCCATCTCTGGGTGGATCAGGCCATGCACCAACCGGCCGTTGACCAGGGCACCGCCACCCAGGCCGGTACCGATGGTTAGATAGATGAAGGTGTCCAGGCCCTGCGCAGCTCCCCAGCGATGTTCGCCCAACGCCGCCACGTTCACGTCGGTGTCGAAACCGACCGGTATCCCCAACGCCCGCTGGACAGTCCCGGCAAAGTTAGTATGCGCCCAGCCCGGCTTGGGAGTTGTGGTGATGTAGCCGAAGGTGGGCGAGGTGGGATTAGGATCCACGGGGCCAAAGGAGGCAATGCCGATGGCCGCCAGTGGTTCCCTGGCTGCTTGCTCCTTAAAGAAAGCAATGGCTTGACCGATGGTTTCCTCCGGCGTGGTGGTTGGAAAACGTATCTCTGCTCTCAGGTCGTCCGGCCCCGTGCCGACAGCACACACAAATTTCGTGCCGCCAGCTTCGATACCTCCGAAAAGCTGCATAGTTTATCTCCTCGTTGTTTATATGGCCGAATTCACTACCCGACACGGGGAGAGAAACCAGGTTTTTTGTCGTCTGAACCAAGCTAATCGTTGCCTTTTGAGCATTCTGGAGCACCAAAAATACCTTAGCCAGCGAAAAACCTGGTTTCTGATTTCCAATGTCGGGTAATGAACACAATATTTACAAATGATATATTATGTTCGAAATCGAAACTTCACTGCTATTATAGCGCACATTTATCCAGAAAGTCAATCTTTTTTAGCTAAAATTTACGAATATGTTCAATGATGCCTTGACAAATGTTCGTTTATGTGCTAAGATGAAACTCGAAATCGGGTTATGTAGGGCAAGTTGCTAACTTGTCCGTAGCACCGTTGAAGGGATGTCCCTGCCCACGTTTGGCACCGACTACTGATTCGGAAAGGGGGTGAGAGAGAAAACTGCCACACAGATGTAATCCTGATCCATCTCTCGTTTTTCTGTGGCAAAAACGTAGCCAGAGCATCCCTATGCCCACCGTAGACGCATGGGCATGCCTCTACTACAAGGTTTTGCCACAAGAACTAACCAGTTTCTGTGGCAAAAACGTAGCCAGGGCATCCCTATGCCCGCCGTAAACGCATGGGTATGCCTCTACTACAAGGTTTTGCCACAAGAACTAACTAAGCTAAAGGAGTTAAAGGAGGTTTCATCATGAAAAAAGTAATAAACATAATGAGCATTATCGCTCTGCTGGCGTTAGTGTTAACGCTGGCTCCAGCTACGACGTTGGCTCAAGAGGGCCAATGCGAAACTGATGTCGTGGTGCAGGCTGATGACTGGTTGTCGAAGATTGCCGAAAAATTCTTCGGCAACGTCTTAGCATATCAGGCCATTGCCGATGCCACCAATGCCAAAGCGGCCACCGACAGCAGTTACGCCAAAATCGAGAACGTCGATGTGATTGAACCGGGTTGGAAGCTGTGCATTCCATCCACTGCTGAGGCTGAGGCAGCCCTGGCCGGCGCCGCCCCAGCCCCCGCCGCCGCTGGGGCAAAAGGTGATATAAAGATCGGTTTTCTGGCCGGTGTGCAGGACCCCTTCTACTTCACCATGGAACGTGGCGCTCGCCAGGCAGCCGCCGATTTTGGCGTAGAACTGATTGTACAAATTCCAGAAAACTGGAACGCCACCGTGCAGACCCCGATGCTGGATGCGATGGTCGCCCGGGGCGACCTGGATTTCCTTTTCCTGGCCCCGGTGGACAAGGAAGCGA
>DAOUMU010000145.1:0-11152 GCA_034409055.1 Anaerolineae bacterium | reverse complement strand
CCAGGAGTAGAACTCCGTTTGGCAGGTGCTTGGCGTGTTCGCCCGCCAATTCTGCCCCGAAAAGTTCAAATTTCCGACTTTAGAGACGATTTCGCTCCTGGTTGCACATAACTTACGCTAGAGGAGGCGTTAAGCTTGCTGCAACATCTTCGGCCTGGAAAATGGATTTTCTCTGGCTTGCAAGATGCGAAGAATATTAATGGTTATGAACACTTGGCCGATCTAGCAGAGATTCTAAACCAACGCAAAGATCTCAAAGCAGCCTTGGGAGAGTACCTGATCAAGCCTGACATCCTCATTGGGCGTGTGCCTGTCTTCGATGAAGAGATTAACCAAGAAAAGGTGGTACTTGGTGAAACGCCGGTTTCAGGCCTGACCCCCTTGCGTGCTGCTAACTCTCCAGTCCCAAAGCAGATACTCCATGCCAGTATTTCATGCAAATGGACCATTCGCAGCGACCGGTCGCAAAATGCGCGCACGGAGGGGTTGAACCTCATCCGTAATCGCAAAGGACACACGCCGCATATAGCCATCGTTACCGCCGAACCCTATCCCCAGCGAATTGCTTCGGTCGCTCTCGGAACAGGCGATATTGACTGCGTCTATCACTTTGCTCTACCAGAACTGGAAGACGCAGCCAAGGAGTATGACAATCCGGCCGTTATCGATATGCTTGACACCCTGATTGCCGGGAAGCGATTACGTGACATCAGTGACCTGCCCTTCGACCTGGCCACGTGACGTTTTTTCTATGCATTTTATGTCAAAAATTCTAGTCGGAATAGGATGTAACACTACCCATTTTTTGAAACACACCCCTATGATTTTAGCCTCCGGCCCTAAATCTGGAGTGCTGTCACCACTATGTCCATATCTCGAAATCAAGATTTTGAAAAAGCTAATATCGAAATTGTCAACAGCGCCATTCAAGGCTGCCGTTTCACCTGTGCTGTATTTGACTTTGACGGTACGATTTCGTTGCTGCGAGAGCAATGGCCCGAGGTAATGTCCCAGGTGATGGTGGAGATGATCTGTGGGCAATCAGAGCCGTTACCGTCAATTCAGCAAGAGGTAAAACAATACGTCAAAGAGTCGGCGGGTCTTTCAACCATCGAGCAGATGCGCCATCTGGTCACGCTGGTCAAGAAATACGGCCTGGTCCCGGTTCGTGAGATACGAACGGCTGAAGCGTATAAGGAAATCTACGACCGGCGCTTACTCAAGGTCGTCGATGAGCAATTGACCCAACTCAAGCATAACAGGCTAACCGACCAGGTCCTGATCGTACCGGGGGCCATTGAGTTTCTTGACGGGTTAAAAAGCTTTGGGGTTGTGCTTTACGTAGCCAGCACCACAGACAGGCAGTATTTATGGCCTGAAGCGAAAGCGTTAGGCGTGACGCATTACTTTCAAGAGATTTATGGACCTGATCCGACTCTGCCTGGCTATTCAAAGGATTGGTTGGTCCGCCAGGTGCTTGAATGGCACGACTTGAGCCCTGATCAACTCCTGGTGGTCGGGGATGGCCAGGTAGAAATTAGCGTGGCCAAGAAACATGGGGCCTTTGCTCTGGGGGTGGCTTCGACGGAGAAACCGAGTGGGGTTTTTAACCCGACCAAGCGTCAAATGCTTTTAGCGGCCGGAGCGGATATGATCGTCCCGGATTTCTCTCACTACCGCTTGTTGACGAATTATCTGTTTGAGGTTAAAGTGTGACCCAACTTCTCCTGGCCCTGGATTTTGGCGGCACCAAACTGACTGCCGCTATGGTTCGCCTCGGGGAGCGAGAATGGCTGGGCTACCGGCGCGTCTTTTCTCCCCCAGGCGCTGACAGACATTACGAATATGAAACCATGCTGGGTTTAGCCCGGGCCTTGATCAAGGAAACGGGACGACAACCGACTGCCTGTGGAGTCAGTTTTGGCGGGCCGGTTGATGCCCCGGCCGGCCTGGTTCGTCTCTCACGTCACGTTCCCGGCTGGGAGGATGTGCCCCTGGCCGCCTGGCTACAGGCAGAATTGGGCAGCCCGGTGGCGGTCGATAATGACGCCAACGTGGCCGCCCTGGGCGAGTTCCGGTTTGGGGCCGGTCAAGGTTATCAAAATTTGCTGTACGTGACCGTCAGTACTGGTATTGGCGGCGGCTGGATTCTCAATGGCCGGCCCTACGCCGGCGCCGACGGGCTGGCCGGTGAAATTGGCCATATGACGGTGCAACCGGGTGGGTTGCTCTGCGACTGTGGCCGCCGGGGCTGTCTGGAAGCCGAAGCTTCTGGTTTGGGTATTGCCCACCGGGCCAGACTTTATTTGGCTGAACAAGGCGCCAAAGCTGAACACTTGTTAAAGTTAGCCGGGGGTGACCCGGAAAACATCACCGCCCAGGTGGTCAGCCAGGCCGCGACCGCAGGGGATGCGTTGAGCCAGTGGGTATTAGCCACGGCAGCCGAGCGCTTGGGCCGGGGGCTGGGCAATGCTATCGTGCTGATGAACCCGGAACGAGTCATCCTGGGGGGCGGGGTGACCAAATCTGGAGAGCGTTGGTGGCAAATTGTGCGGGAGACGGTTCGGGCCTATACTTTTCCCGACATCAGCATAGATATTGTCCCGGCTGCCTTCAGCGATGATGCGCCGCTTTGGGGAGCCATCGCCCTGGCCGAAGCGTTGTTACGGAAGCCATCTATTCCCCGATTATTTTCTTAAGTTCCATTAGTCCGGCCGGAGCATATTTTTTTTGTTTGAGGCAAAACACCATTGAACACTAACACACACCCTACTTACCTACCCGGCACCCAAATTGAAATCATCAATGCAGATATTTCCCGTGCCTCGTTTGGCCATGCCCTGTTTGATTTTGACGGCACCGTCTCCCTCATCCGTGAGGGCTGGCAGCAGGTCATGATTCCAATGATGGTCGAGATTCTCCTGGCCACACCGGGAGCCGAAGATGAGACCACAATTACCCAGGTGGTCACCGATTTTGTCACCCGCTTGACCGGCAAACAAACCATCTATCAGATGATTCAACTGGTCGAAGAGATCAAGCGGCGTGGTGGTCAGCCAAAAGAACCGTTGGCATATAAGTATGATTATCTCGACCGGCTGTGGACACGAATTGAGAACCGGGTGACCGGCTTGAAAAATGGTCGGTTCGACCCGATAGAGATGGTTGTCCCCGGTGTGGTTGACACGCTAGCTGCCCTACGCCAACAGGGCGTAACCTGCTACCTGGCCAGCGGCACCGATGAAAAATTTGTAATTGACGAAGCCCAAATTCTGGGCGTAGCCGATTATTTCAACGGAGGCATTTACGGAGCCCAAGATGACTACAAAACCTTCTCCAAAAAGATGGTCATCGACCGGATTTTGTATGAGCACCACCTGGCCGGTAATCAGTTGGTCACTTTTGGCGACGGTTACGTGGAGATTGAAAATACCACTGCCGTCAGAGGTATCGCTGTAGGCGTGGCCAGTAATGAGGCCGAACGGCAAGGGATTGACACCTGGAAGCGACAACGGCTCATTGAGGCCGGGGCTGATATTATCATTCCCGACTTTCGGGAGTATGAGGCCCTGTTGCACTATTTAACCGGGGGTTGATATCTGTTAACGAATTATGCGTAATTCATCAGGCTCAGTAGATCCAATTTTCAAGCTCGGAGTGGACCACAGTCCGCGTTTTGGCCGCTGGACTGTGGTCCAACTAGAGCAAATTTGGATGTACTGAGGCTGGGCCTTGAGTCTACTGCATTGGAGGAAACTATTGGTTAATTACGCATAATCGGTTAGATAGTGTCTAAACATTAAATTCTCTTAAGGTAAAGCATTGCAAGCAACCAGTAAATTAGCTCGATTCTGGGAAGTGGATACCCTGCGGGGTATTGCCGTTGTCTTAATGGTGTTTTATCACTTCATCTGGGACTTAAACTACTTTGGCCTGTATGAGGCGAATATGTTGGTCGGGCCCTGGCAGATTTTTGCCCGGAGTATTGCCTCGATCTTTATTTTTGTGATGGGCCTGTCTCTAACGCTAAGCTACACCAGGGCCAGGCAACGAGCCGGACATTCAGCCCTCTTCAAAAAATATTTAGGCCGGGGCGGCCAGATATTTGGTCTGGGCATGGTCATCACCCTGGTTACCTATTTCTTTATTGGGCGGGGTTTTGTCATTTTCGGCATTTTACACTTACTGGGTCTGTCGCTCATTATCGCCTACCCCTTTTTACATTACAACAAATGGTTTAGTTTGCTGGCCGGTTTGTTAATAATTGGGCTGGCGATTTATCTCGACAGGCTGGTAGTGCCCTTTCCCTGGCTGATCTGGCTGGGGGTGAAACAGGCCGGAATTTATATGGTTGACTACTACCCTCTCCTGCCCTGGTCTGGCGTCGCCCTGTTGGGGGTATTTGCCGGTTACACGTTCTACCCGCAGGGAGTGCCCCAGTTTACCTTGCCAGACCTGGCCCAGGCTGCCCCCATTCGCGGACTACGCTTTTTGGGGCAACACTCGCTCCTGATTTATCTCATTCATCAACCGATTTTGATTGGGCTATTCATTGGCCTTGGCTTTGGATCATTTTAAGGAGTCAAAGAACCGAAATGCCTTTTCCGATATTTGATCGCACGCAACTCAAACTCAAGCCCCTGGCCGAACGAGTGCACGATATGGGGCTACCGGAGATATTCAACCTGGATGATGCCACGCCTCCCTTTGACCACCCCGATTTAACCACGGTGGCCCAGCGTATCGTTGCTGCCCACCAGGGGAGTGGGCAGGTCATCCTGATGATGGGCGCTCATATGGTCAAAGTAGGGCTGTCTCGCTTCATCATCGACTCGATGGCACGGGGGATAATCACCCACGTCGCTATGAATGGAGCCGGTCCCATCCACGATTTTGAATTGGCCCTGGTTGGTGCCTCCACGGAGAGCGTGGCCCGCTATATTCAAGCCGGACAATTTGGCCTCTGGACCGATACCGGCCGGCTTAACGAAGCTAGCGCAGCCGGGGCCCGCGATGGCCTTGGTCTGGGTGAAGCCGTGGGCCGGATGATTGAGCAGGAGCAATTTCCCCACCGTAATCTGAGTATCCTGGCGGCCGGCTACCGGTTAGGCATCCCCGTCACCGTACACGTTGGCATTGGCTACGATATTATCCACGAGCACCCCAATTGCGACGGGGCCGCCTTGGGACAGACCTCTTACCATGATTTTCTGGTCATGGCCCACACCGTATCCAAATTACAGGGAGGGGTCTTGCTCAATTTTGGCACAGCCGTAATGGGACCAGAGGTTTACTTGAAGGCGCTGGCTATGGCCCGTAACGTCGCCCACCAGCGGGGCCAGAAAATCAACCAATTTACCACGGCTGTGTTTGATCTGATTAACCTGGGAGAGACCGACATCCACACCGAAGCGGCCAAAGATGATCCACGCTACTATTACCGTCCTTACAAAACAATCCTGGTCCGTACCGTGCAAGACGGCGGCGAGAGCTTTTACATTCGGGGAGATCATCGGGCTACTTTTCCGGCGTTGTATCGGCAGGTGATAGACAAACTATAAATGGTAACTCAATGAACGAATCTCGTTTAAATGAACTCCTCCAAAAATTTCCTACTCTTCACGTTCTGGTGGTGGGAGATTTTTTTCTTGATAAATATTTGAGCCTCGATCCGGCCTTGAGTGAAATCTCACTGGAAACCGGTTTGGAAGCCTATCAGGTGGTTGAAATTCGACATAGCCCCGGGGCAGCAGGTACGGTGGTGTCCAATTTGCGGGCCATGGAAATCCAGGTGTCCGTGGTCGGGGTGATCGGGCAGGACGGTGAAGGGTTTGATTTGCAGCAGGGTTTGTTGCAGCGCGGGGTCAACATCGACGCCTTAGTGAAAACGCCGGATCGTTTCACCCCTACCTACATGAAGCCCATGATGCGCTCCCATGAATCGGATGGGCTGGAGCGAGAGCTGAACCGGCTGGATATTAAAAACCGGCAGCCCTTGCCAGCCAGGTACGAAACGGCGGTAATCGCTCAATTGGAGCGGCTTGTCCCCACCGTGGATGGGGTGATCATTGCCGATCAGGTTCAGGAACGGAATTGTGGGGTCATCACCGACAGGGTACGAGCCGCCCTGGCTCAATTAGCTGCAGCGCACCCCGCCAAAATCTTCACCGCCGATTCGCGGGTGCGGATTGGCGAGTTTGAGCAAGTGATGATCAAACCCAACATCCACGAGGCGCAGGCAGCCTTGCAAACAGCAGCTCAGATGCCGAACGTCGCCGCATCTGAGGATGCTGGCTCCTCAAATTTGGATCCACTGAGAATTGACTCTGGACGCCAGCAGCCAGCTCCTTTGGCCGATGCAGAAGATAAATTGGTTGTAGCCGGCAATTGCGGGCAGGCCCTGTTTGAAAAAAATCAAAAACCGGTGTTTATTACCCTGGGGGGAGATGGTATCCTGGTGGTAACTAAAACAGGTGTTGACCATATTCCCGGCATTTCAGTGGCCGGTGAAATTGATATTGTGGGCGCTGGCGATAGTGTGATGGCTGGTCTGGTAGCCGGGCTATGCGCTGGCGCTACACCAAAAGAGGCAGCCATGATGGGCAATATGACTGCCTCCATTACCATTCAGCAACTGGGGACGACAGGTACCGCCTCGCGCCAGCAACTACGACAACGGTTCAAAGAGATAAAAATGTCCCGTCTTTAATACCCCCATCGACGGCGATAAATGGCCCCGGCCGCCAGCAGGAGCAGGATCAACACAGCGCCCCAGAAACGACCGTCACTCATGAGACCGGCAGAATCCCCCGCGCCGGTGGTGGGTAAGGGTTGATCAATTAATGCTTCCCCGGTCTCTGTCGTCGCTGCCGCATAAACCGGGGAGGAACCAGTCAGGCTCAAACTATCAAGGGTGTATTCAGCCAGCCCCGGATCGGCCCATTTATTCCAGGCGCGTACAAACAGGGTCAGTTGATTAGAAGTCGGTGTTATCTCGGTGGTATAGTCCAAAAACTTTACATCGGGTGAGTGGAGAAGTTGCTCATTCCAGGGTAATTCTACCCAATCTTCGGCCGGGATGTCCTGCCAGTTATCTCCATCGGTGTAGTCGATGGCATATTGGAGCCGATATCCATAACTGCTCAAGTTTATATCGGCAAAACCGGTCCGAATCTGGCCGTGTAACTCAAGGGTATAAGTTTGGTTGGGGGCCACCGCTAACTGTTGATAAATACCGGCATAGCGATCAGCCTGGCTGGCCTCGGCGATACTGATCCGCTGGGCACCGGCGCCACTTTTAACATAGGGTCCCGGTGTCTCGCCGGAGAAAGCCACGGCCGCCCCGTCAGTTTTGAAGCTATGCCACTCCAGGGCCACCCCCTGATCACTAAAGCCTGCCTCAAAATCGCCATTCTTTAGCTGGTCCGCAATAGCACCAGGTTCGACACCACCGGTTGAAATGTTTAAATCTGAAGCCAAGTCGGGCTGCTCGGCCAGAGCTTTGGTGGGTGTGGCTGGTTCGGTCGTCGGTTCGGTGGTTGGCTCAATTGTAGCTTCCGGGGTCGGGGTGTTCGTGGGTTTTTCAGCAACGACCCGCGTCGGGGTCGGGGTTACCTCTTCTTCGGGGGTTATCACGACCGTCGGTTCTTCCTCAGTCGGAGCCAGGGTTGGCGTAGGGGTGTCGCTAACAATTTCACCCCCCCCATTGGTGAAGAATATCCTGTAGATAAGAACGCCAACCAGGCAAACCAGAACTAATATCACCAGGGCAACCAATATCAGCCGTCGGTTTTTCGCGTCCATCGTCTTTCTCCAAAACAAATTTATCCTGCTTAACAAGTTATGTCAACTATCTCTGCGAAAACGAATCCGGTCAGGGATTAACCTGACGCCAGGGTGGAACGGTGATAAGCTGGCCTGGGGTCAGATTGGTGTCTACGGCCAAGCCATTGGCTGTGGCCAGGGTTTTGATTGTCAAACCACATTGATAGGCAATGCTGTTGAGCGTATCACCTGCCTGAACCTGGTAAGTATTGGGACCTGTTTTAATCTCTCCCGTGGGAATAAACAGTCCCTGGCCAGCAATCACAAAATAGTCCATACTGACCCCGTTGACGGCAGCCAGGTCCCGCAAAGGCAGGCCATAGTGCCAGGCAAGACCAGATAGGGTGTCGCCGTATTGCACCCGGTAGCAGAAGCCCATTGTGGCCGAGGTTGGGGCCGGTGTGCCATTATTTTGTGAAGGGGGGGTTGGCCCGACGATGGTCACCTCAGCCGTATCCTGGCCGGTGGCCCCGCAGTTATCGGTTACGGTTAACACAGCCACGTAGCCACCAATGCTGGTATAACCGTGGGTCACGCTCTGTCCCGTTTGAGGCGCACTACCATCGCCAAAATCCCACTCATAACCCTCAATGGTGCCCTCCGCGTCAGTAGAACCGGCGGGATCAAAGATGACAAAGGCCTGCCCTTTGCCCATCATCGCCGTATAAGGTCCGTTGGCTTCAGCGATAGGCGGATTGTTGCCGTCACAACTATCCCCAGGAGCCACGACCGTGGGGTGGGGGGTAGAGGTCGGTCCAGGCACGGGAACCGTGGTGGCCGTCGGGCCAGGTAGCGGTTCTTCGGTCGGTTCCTCAAGCACCACCTCTTCAGTCGGCTCGACAGTTGGCTCTTCGGTTGGTTCAACGGTTGGCTCTTCGGTCGGCTGAACAATTGGTTCTTCGGTCGGCTCGGCGGTGACCGGTAATTCAAGTTCCTCGGTGGGAGTAGGTTCCTCCGGGATGGGTTCCTCCGTGGGTACAGGCTCGGTCGTTTCCTCAGGTGGTAATTGCGCCTCCTCTGTGGCCGGAACGGGTGTCGGGGTGTCTGGCTGGCCGGGCGTGATGCCCGGAATACTAATCGGTAAGCTATCGCCAAATATGCGTAGGACCAGGAAGCAACCCGCACAGACCAGGATCAATACCAGCAAGATCAGCAAGATCAGGCGTAATCGATTTGGCTTTTGGGCCGATTCTTTCTCCTGATCTGTGCCCGGTTCCAGGTTATCCTGGTTCTCATCAGCAGCATCCTCATTAAACGTTCCATCAAAATCGAAATCAGCAGCCATGAGGACTCTCCTTATACGGCATTTATGTAATCTTTGATATGTAGTCAGTATACCATAATATTGTGATTTATGTCAACGTGAAACGTTTTTTTCCAGAGCGTATCTAACTCTGGTTTGTTTCCAATTGCCAGCTTGGTTGGGGCATGGTAATATGTGCCAAGTGGCAGGTGCCAAGCGAAGATTAATGGAGCAAGCTAATGCGTATGAGCGCAAGTGATGAGGTACTATTTAGTGAAGTTCAGTCCATCCGCCAGGTTTGGTGGATATGGCCTGTTGTGCTCTTCATCGCCGGCCTGACCTGGTATGCTTTTTTTCAACAGATTCTTTTAGGCAAGCCCTATGGCCGCAACCCGGCTTCAGATACCGTTATCTGGATTCGCTGGCTTCTGCTGGGGATTGGCCTGCCCTGGCTCTTATATTCAATCAAACTGACCGTGCAGGTCAAAAGCGATCAAATATATATCCGCTATTTCCCCTTTTTTTCGCGGTCAATTTACTTTAACGAGTTGGTTCGTTATGAGGTCAGCCAATACCGGCCTTTCTGGGAGTACCTGGGGTGGGGGATCAGGTGGGCGCCCGGTCGAGGCTGGGCCTACACGCTTGGTGGCAATCAAGGCGTTCAGTTAGAACTTTCAAATGGGCAGCGGTTACTGGTCGGTTCGCAGCAGCCCGAAACGCTGGTCCAAATGATTGAACAGGTTATGGCCAGGTGAGCAATAAATCTTAAGCAATGCTGAGATGGTAATACTCCTTTTATTTTTCATTGTCAGCGGGGCTGTGTGTGTGGCAGTCCTGTTGTGGTTCATATACCAGTACGTCATTCGCCGCTCTTTCCAACAGGAGGAAGCGGAACGGTCTCACTGGCGGGAGTTTGCTGCGGCCAATCAGTTGACCTTTGTGCCGGGCGGCCGTCATTGGACCCTCGGCAAATCCGAAGGGGCTTACGTGATTGGCCATTATCGTGACCACCAGTTCAAGCTCGATACCTTCTCCCGATTTGAGCCTGACGAAAAAGACTACACCTATACCCGCATTCGTGTATCCGTCAACACAGACCCGGACAGGGTGCTGGGCCAATACAGCGGAGTGAGGCAGACTTCGTCTCAGATGCCAAACGTGGCCGCATCTGAGGATGATGACTCCTCAAATGTGGACTCATTGAGCCTGGCCGAACCGGTTGAGGTCAAAGATGTTGTCAGACAATTGACAGGGATGGATTTATCTGCATCGGGTGGGCAAGTTTATACGCTGATTAAGTGGCCGGAGGTGTATGTGTATTATGAACAACGTGGTATCAAGACGGATGTAGGCCATTTGCAATCTCTCTTCGACGATCTCGGCGACCTGGCCGATGGTCACGCCAGGATGTTGGCCCTGGGTGGGGAAGCCGTATCAACCCTGGCAGAACTGGCCAAAATCACCGAACTTGAGTTGCGGAACACCATCGTCCAATTGTTAGAGGGCATTGCTGATGACACCACAAAACGGCTGGGGGATCAAGTCTCCCAGTTATTGTGTCCCCGCTGTCTGGCCCGTTACGGGCCCCATCGAATACGCCTGTCCCCCTTGAAATCGATGAACTACTACGGTTGCCGCATCTGTCACCAGAGCCGGGAATTTATGAAAGTATGGGTGGTGGCTATGTTGGATAACACGATGGAACCCGAATGGCTGGAGCAGGCTGGTATCTTGCAAGTAAACTGGTTGGCCCGGCGCACTTTGTTTGATTTTGATGCGGTGGCCATTGCCCGGGCCACCGATGAGGAGGTGGAGCGATTTGCCATGCAAGTAGGCAATGATACCGATAAGCTGCGCCAGTCCGGCTACAAACGCATGCGTTGTGCCGTGGCCGCAGATTGTAAGTTATCGGAGAATACCATGCGGATTTTGCGGCGGATGTTTGGGGAGGTTATTATTAGACTTTATCGGAAATAGGACGAAAACTGGTATAATACTGGCAGCAAATAAGTTGACGAGGATACCAGCATGTTGAACTATGACAAAATCAAGGATAAACCAAGAATACTTCGCAGTCTGACAGGC
>DAOUMU010000144.1:0-37148 GCA_034409055.1 Anaerolineae bacterium | reverse complement strand
GGGTTGAGGTGGGGGTCGGGGTGATAGTGGGTGTGTTCGTTGGGGGGTGGGTTGGTGTGTCTGTGGGCCCAGAGATGGTTACAGGCGTTGTCGGTGACCAGGTAGGTGTGGGCGACGGTGTCGATGTCGGCGGTGGGGTTGGGCTTGGGGTAGGGGTTGAGGTAGGCGTCGATGTAGCGGTGGGGGTACTGGTTGGCGAAGGTACCAAGGCCAGCACAGCCGGATAGGCACTGCCTTCGGCGATGACGGTGTTATAGAGTAAGGGGTTGCTGGTAATAACTTGCTGGATACGGTTTTGTCGACTTTCATCCAGTTGCAACACGGTTTCAAAGTCGGTCAGGGCCTGCTCCGGTTCATGCATGGCCGTATAAGCCAGCCCTCGGTCAAAGTAAATGCCTGGATTCCGGTCGTTCAAGTTAATAACGACACTATAAACTGCTTCCGCCTGTTGATACTCGCCCTGAGTGTAATAGGTTCGTCCCTGGAGCCATTGTTTAATCTCCGTGGCCAGGTTGCCTGCCCTCAAGTCATCTATTTCCTCCAGGGGCAGGACCATGGCTTGCAGCAAGGCATTATCCCGCTCGTTGTTTTCCAGGTCGGTATATAACTCCTTGACCACGGTAATCAACTGTGTCCCCACTGCCTGTGGTTCAGCCTCCTGGAATAGAGCCTGTCGCTCTTCCGAGGTTAGTTCCTTAAAAAATAACTCTTTGGCCTGATCGTCGAAATCGGAGAGGTCGAATAACCCGGCCAGGCTGGTGATCCGTACATCCGGGCTGGTCGTTTTTCTAAAATTATCGATTAATGCCCGGGCTTCTTGCTGTTGCTGCCAGTAAATGGAGAAACCGATGACCCCCATCAGTAAGAAGATAAGTAAGGTCAAAAGAACGATCAAGCGGCGTGACCAATCAACCGGGGTGTTCTCCTTGATCCAGTCCAGATTAAAGACCTGGCGGTAGATCTCATTACGGACCTGCAATACATTCTCTTCGACCCGGACCAGGCCGAAGAGTTTCAGCCGATTCTGGTCGAGTGAACGCTCAACCTCTGGGATTGCTTTCCCGGTATATACCTGGCGATAGAGGGTCAGGAGCCTGTGTCGTTGGGAGCTGTTCTCGACACTGTCTCGGACGAATTGGAGATTAGTCTCTTTGCGCGCCTCCTTGGAGAGGAACAGTTTTTCGACCAGCTTATCGACCCGTTCGTCGGTCCACGCCCCGTCTTCGACCTCCGTGACGCTCAGACACAGTTTCTGGGTCAGATAAGGATGGCCGTGGGTCCAGTAAAAGATGCGATTGAAGATAGCCTCCCCCTGTTGCGGATAAGCGGTTTTCAAGCCTTCTTCCAGGATCTGGGCATCCCCCCGGCTGAAGTCGTTCAGGTCAATTCCCTGACCGATGTTGAAGGGGGTTCGCCGGCGGTCTTTGATCAGGTCGGCCGGCGTGGCCACGCCGAGCAGGACAAACGTCAACCGTTCGTAGGCCGGATTGGTGGCCCGCGCATTGTAAATAAAACGGATGGCAGCGAAAAAGTCGTCAGAAAAAGGGAGGTTGAGGGTGGTATCAATCTCGTCGATGAAGATAACCACCTGTCCCTTGATCTCCTCGAGGATGACGTCGTGCAAAAAGTCGCTGAAACGCTGGACGTATCCCAAGGCGGTGTGTGCTTGCCACCAGGCCTCCAGGTCTACCGAGAGCCGCAATTTCCGCTTGAGTTGGCTGAGCAAGCCCAGGTACCACTGTTCAACACTGATCTCGATGCCGATTTTGGTCAGGTCGATGATAACTGAGTGGATTCCCTGAGACCGTAAGCGCCGGGCCGTGCGGATCATCAGGCTGGACTTGCCCATCTGGCGGGCGGTCAAAACATAGCAGAACTCACCGGTCAGGGCCAGGTTGAATAATTCATCGTCCGCTGGCCGTTCCGCGTAGGAGGGAGAGGTAGGACGCAGGGTACCACCGGCCACAAAGAAATCTGAGACTTCGACATCTTGGCTTATCATAGTTTATCCTTGAAGTACATTCTGTATAGATCGCAGCGACAGGTGTAGGCGTCGCCACTGCCTTTCACCAGGCCGGCCTGCAATAAACGGAAGAGGGCCATCTCGTCCGAAGTATGGTTATCTGCAACGATTTGTTTAAGCGCCTCACACAGCGCCGGCTCATTGCGTAATAACCAGTGATGACGTCGCAGGTGGTCGCCAAACGGACCGTGATCCAGGGTGGCTACATGGATTAACTCGGCCCATGTCATCCCTTCGGTAACTAATGTATAAAGTGCCTTGCGGGTGAGATAAGGGTGACCCCCTAGCAAGGATACCAACTGCGAAAAATCAGCCTCGGCTACGGGCGCGCTATGGCGTTGGTTTAGATCGCGTACCTGGACCTGGTTAAAATCCTCCAGATAGAGTTTAAGACCGACGTTAAAGGGAGATTGGTTTACGTCTGAGATGAGCAGATAAGGTTCGGTGGAGATCACCATGACCATATTCAGTTGATCCCACTGTTCATCAAGGGCCCGGCTGTTGTGCCAGGAGCGAAGCAAGGCAAAGAAATCACTGTGGAAGGGGGTTTGTAACAGGCGGTCCACTTCATCCAAGGCCAGGACAATCGGGGTATCACTATCAGGTAAAACGTAGTCTTCCATCAGGTAGGTCAGTTTGTCCTGAGGTCCCAACGAACTGCGCCAAAAATTCTCCACTTCAGCCACGTCAAGCCGGAGTTTACGCACGATCAACTCGGCCAAATCACGTAAGAAGAGGTCGGGGGTGGCCAGACGATCTCCGTCAACGCGCTGCAGATCAAGACTGACCACTTTGGCCCCATGTTGGCGGGCATAATTGACGCCCCGCACCAGCAATGAACTCTTGCCCGTTTGACGTGAGGCCCGGATTGTCGTAGTCGTGCCTATCTTGCTTATCTCACGTCTAAGCTGTGCATCAGCCTGGCGCTCGATGTAAAACTTATCACGGAGCTTAACCACCCCCCCCGGTGCTTCAAGCATGTCCAACAGGCGAGGGTCGAACTCCGGTAGGGGTGGATGTAGACTCTCTTCATCAGTAATCATACCCCCATCTTCAGACAAGACCTCCCCTTCGATTAAGGGGCCGACCGGGAGGGGTTCCCTTTGCGGCAGACGGCCGGCAATCGCCGCCAGAATTTCCTGGCCGACACGTTCATAGTCGGCCTTGCTTTGCCAGACGACGTATTGCAGCGGATCCAAAAAAGCATCAATGGAATAGGGCAACAACCCTTCATAGGCCACGCGTACCGGCAAGGTATGGGGACGTTGCTGCAACTTGCGATATTCGTAGGCTCGCCTGACTTCGGCCTGGACCATCTCACTATCCGCCGAGTCTTTGGACAGTAATACCACCAAAAAGTCGCTGGCTTTAATCTGCTGGTCGATCTCTTCCAGCCAGTCATCACCCGTCCGCAATGTGCGATCAATGAAGACCTGGTGTCCATGTTCGGTCAGAAACTTGTACAGATAATTGGCCAGTTGTTGGTCGGGCTCAATATTGCGTTTGTAGCTGATGAAGAGACGCGCTGGCTGGGTTGAGGTTGCTTTCCGGGGTATGACCGAGTCTGAATAGAGGCGCGCCCGTAAAGCCTCAGCCAGTTCGCCGGTCCGTTCATAACGATGCGCCGGGTTTTTAGCCATCGCCTTGAGGATGATCCCCTCCACCCCGGCCGATAAGTCAGGCCTGAGCCGGCGGGGTCGAGGCACCGGCTCATAGATATGTTTGAACAGAACGCCCATAGGCGACTCGGCCTCGTAAGGTACCTGCCCGATGATCATCTCATATAAGACAACTCCCAGCGAGTAGATATCAGCCCGGTGATCGATCCGCTTGCCCTCCGCTTGTTCCGGGGAAAGATAAGCCGGGGTGCCCACGATGGTCCCGGTGCCGGTTAGCTCTTGGCTGCCCATAACAATTTTAGCCAGACCAAAATCGGCCAGTAGCAGCCAGTCATCCTCTAATAAGATGTTAGTTGGCTTGATGTCTCGATGGACGATACCCCGCTCGTGGGCATGATCCAGCGCCCCGGCGATCTGGTCAATAAAATGGCTGACTGTGGGCAGGTCCATGGGTTGGCCCAGCAAATCGCGCAGGGTGGTAACGCGACCGGACACATATTTCATCACGAAGTAGCTGAGATCACCTTCAAGGCCAACGTCATAGATGGGTAAGATGTTAGGATGGTCGAGTTTGGCCACGACTTTGGCCTCGCGAATGAAGCGTTCTTTGAAGCCAGGGGTGAGGGCATGTTGGGCTGGCAACACTTTAATGGCCACATAACGATCCAAGCCGGGTTGGTAGGCTTTATAGACGGTCGCCATACCACCGGTGCCAATCGGTTCAATAATTTCATATTGGCCGAGGGTTTGGCCGCTCAGGCTCATGGAAAATCTACTTTCTTTGATAAGAGCGACTCTGATCCAAACAGTCAGTCACACTCGTCAAAAAAACGATTGCCTCATCCTTTGACTGTAGATAGACGCTCTTAAAAAAACGTCCCCTGCGTGTTTTATCTCCCTTCAAGAGATACACAAACAGGGGAACGTAATAGACACCTGGACAAGAGGCGTTAAAATACACCCATGGTCATACAAGTAGAAAAACGACCAACACGCAGTTAACAATTTTTTAAAGTGTGACCCAGCACTGAAAACCCATGTCGTAATTTGAGTTATGTCTGATGCTGCGGTTGTATTAAGATTATAGCTTGTTTTAAGTTAATTACAACAGGGTAAATAGTCCTAAATCGTACTACAGCTTATCCTCAAAGTAGATTCTGTATAGATCGCAACGACACGTGCAGATATCCCCATTTCTCTGCACCAGCCCGGCTCGTAACAGGCGAAAGAGAGAGCCCTCGTCTGGACACCCTTTATTGTAAACGACTTGTTTCAGGGCAGTTTTCAATTCTGGCTCATCGCGCAATAGCCATAACTGGCGGCGCAGATGATCGCCGAAAGGACCCTCATCTTCGGCCGCCACGCGGGTCAGGTCGGCCCAGGTTAATCGTTCGGTGACCAGGGTATAAAGCGCTTTGCGGGTGAGGTAGGGATGGCCATTTAGTAAACTCATCAGTTGGGCAAAGTCACTTTCCCGGACCGGTGAGCCATGTCGCCAGTTAAGATCACGAACTTGCCTGTCGTTGAAATCTTCCAGATAGAGCTTAAGGCCAGCATTGAAAGGGGATTGGCTGGCATCGTCGATGAGCAGGTAAGGTTCAGTCGAGATAACGAGGACCAGGTTAAGCTTTTCCCACTGTTCGTCATAGGCGGCACTGTTGTTCCAGGAGCGCACCATGCCAAAGAAGTCGTTGTAAAAACTGGTTTGCAGTAAGCTGTCCGCTTCATCTATGGCCAAAACGATGGGGGTATCACTGGCAGCCAGAATATAGTCCTCCAGGAGATAGGTCAGTTTCTCCTGCGGCCCCATGGGGTCAAGCCACAGTTTTTCCACTGCGGCCACGTTGAGCCAGAGCTTGCGTACGATGAACTTGGCCAGATAGTGTAAGAAACGCTCAGGTGACTCCAGGTAATCCATATCAACGCGTTGCAGATCAAGACTGACCACTTTGGCTCCATTCTGGCGAGCATAGTGTATACCTCGCACCAGGAGCGAACTCTTGCCCTTTTGACGCGAAGCTCGAACGGTGGTGATAGTGCCCGCTTTAACGATCTGTCGTTTGAGATGAGCATCGGCTTCTCGCTCGACGTAAAATTTATCGCGTAACTTGACGGTCCCGCCCGGTGCTTCCAATTCTTCGAGGAGGAAACGTGGATCGCACGCTGGCAGCGGTGGGTGCAGGCTGTCTTCATCAGGAACGGGATAACCGTCCTCAGAGATGATATTCTTCTGGCCAACCGAGCTAACCTCAATTGGCCTCTGTTGCGGCATACGGCCGGCGATGGCGGCCAGAATATCATAGCCAACACGTTCATCGTCGGCCTGGCTGTACCAAATCACATATTGTAATGGGTCCAGAAACACGTCAATCGAATAGGGTAACAATCCTTCATAGGCCATCCGGACAGGCAAGATACGCGGATGTCCTTGCCACTTTTGATACTCATAGGCCCGTCTGATCTCAGCTTGCACCATCTCACTATTGGCTGATTCTTCAGACAATAACACGATTAAGAAATCGCTGGCCTTGATGCGCCGGTCTATCTCCTCGAGCCAGGTTTGGCCGGGTTGTAACTTGAGGTCAATGAAAACATCGTGTTCCTGAGTAGTAAGGAACTGGTCCAGATAGGTGGCCAACTGCTGGTCAGGATTAATATGGCGTTTGTAGCAGATGAAAATGGAAACCGGTGAGGTGGCTGTTATACTTGAACCAGATTCTGCAGTCAGGGGAAATGGCTCGGGAACATTATCAGATGGGGTGGTATCGATCGCCGCAGTCGATTCTACGAAACTCTCCAATTCTGCCTGTCGTTCGGCAATCTCTGCCTTAATATCCTCTATTTCCATCAGGATTGCCGGGGACGTTTCCAGGCCATGCAGGGCCTGACGTTCTGTAAGTATTTGCAAACGACGGTTCAGATTAAGTATCAGTCTTTTTAAATGATCGCTACGGCGTGACATAAATTTTTGCTTGATTGGTAAGGATATTGGCCGCCGGTTTATTTGGCAGGCTCGCTACTTTTCAGTATAAAACATGCTTGTGAGCAAAGCAATAGGAAGAACAGGGGAGAGTGCGTTTTTGGACTGGATATTGACTTTTTAGTGGATTATGCTATTCTGACTATCGAGAAGATCATAGCACAAGTACAAATCAGCGTGATATTTGGAGGTTAAATATGGCTCAAGTAGTATGTATGGGGGCAATGCTAAAGTGTAGTTTTGGAACTACGCCCAGTTCAATAGTGGTTACCCCTGATAACCGGACTAACATGGGCCAAAGACCGGTGGCTACGATTATGGACAACGTACCTATGAAAAATATTATGCCTTTTGGCATGTGTACCACGGTCACCAATCCTCAGGTGGCATCGGCAACGTCAGCCGCGCAGGGTGTGTTGACTCCTCAGCCTTGTATTCCGGTCACCTCGGCTCCGTGGACCCCGGGTTCACCGACGGTCATGATCGGCAATAAGCCGGCCCTGAATAGTACTTGTACATTAATGTGTAACTGGGGGGGCGTGATATCGGTCACGAACCCCGGCCAACAAACGGTTAATGCGCCGTAGCTTTAGCAAGTAACGATTTTATTCACCAGCCTGGATACTTCGGCATGGCAAACAGGGCCTGGGCAGCGGGGCTGATAATGTCGGAGTTGCCAGGGTCAGGTCGAAGGATGGAGTAACCGGCGGCCGGGTGGCAGCGGTCATAGCGACCGGAGATGGCAAAATCGTACACAACAAACATAGGTCCCATCCAGGGCCAATTCAGGTGGGCGTACTCATAAGCAGCTACCAGATAATCGGCCTGCTCTTGAATGGTAACCTGCCAGGGGGTATGTTCACCAAAATCACAATTGGGTAGACCGGCCAGCCAGCTAAATTCGGTGGCCCAGATTTGGCTCCCAAAATCGTCGTACTTTTCCATAATAGCCCGTTGGGCCTCGGCTTTACGAAAGTAGGAATAGCCATTACCGGTGGCCGGGTCCACCCCGGTAGGGTGGTCATAAGGCCAGGGGCCCCCATAGGGGTGACTGCCGACGGCATCCATCAACCCTTTAGCCCCATTAGCGTACATCCCTTCCAGAAATTTCAAATCATCGTAATCGCCCCCCGGCGACGGGGCGCCACTGACAACAATGGCCTCGGGATCGGCCTGACGAATAGCGTCGGAGGTGGCCCGTAGGAGGGTAACGTATTCAACCGGATCAGGGTTACCTTCCCATTCCCAATTCAAATTCGGCTCGTTCCAGACTTCATAGGCAATCGTTTTGTATAAAGAACCGTAATGGTTTCGAATAAAAGTGGCTACCTCGGCCGCGTTATTGGCAAAGGTGGTCACTTCCTCCGGGGTGCGAGGGGCATCGGGCAGGCCCTGCTCATCCCAAACAATCAGCTTGAGTAAAACATGCTCGGTCCCACTCTTGCGTAAATCGCTAAGCAGGTTGTCCGCATTGGTTAAGAAATTCATATTTTTACGGATGTTAAGGTCATGCTTGGCCCAGGTAAAGCCGTTCCGGACGGCCAGGTCCATATTTTTGGCCTCGGCCAATTGAACCCCATAACCGAGGTGATATTGGTCTGCGGTCAGCGTAGCCTGGGCGGCCTGACTGTCTACGGCCACAGTTGTCACTGTGGCGACCGGTAAGGGTGTAACTGTCGGCTTTGGCTTGGCGGTTGGGGTAAGCGTCGGCGTTGATTGGCTGGTAGGTGACGCAGTGGGAGTGGGAGGCAAAAAGGTGGGGGTAGGCGTCGAAGTTGGAGTCGTCGTTGGTGGCACGGGGGTTGGGATAGACAGGGGGGTATCGGTCGGGGTGGGCGTATTGAAGCGAACCAGTTTGATTCGGGTTGATCTTGGTTCTGCTTTGGCCTGGCTCAATGGATTGTCACAGGCCAAGGTGGGCAAAAATAGGAGGATGATGGTCAGTAGGTACTTCAAGTTCACTTAAATTTTCCTTCTCGAGAGCTCGATACTATTAGAATTTTCTTTTTCGTAGGCCCCCATCCCTATGCGGGGGCCGGGCATAGGGATGCCCTAGCTACGAGAGAGATAAATAACTTAACTTTACCTTTTCTCAATGCCTGGTATAATCTAGGTAGAACTATTCTAAAATCAGGAACCAGAAACCATGCAATTTGAAGATTATTTTGACTTCCTTGCGCCTGATGATATCCGGCTTAAAGGTGAACACATAGGCATTGAGGCTATCTTATATAAATACATTTATCACACCCAAACGGCTGAAGAGATTGCCGAGAGCTTTCCGCATCTTAGTTTGGAGCAAATCTACGCCACCATTCTTTACTACTTGCATAACAGAACCCAAGTTCAAGCTTATATGACAGAATGGATGGAACATAGACAGCAAAAACAAAGGAAGGCTGAAACTCAACCTCTTGGGTAGTTACCCTCAGTAGAAGCTGCGTCTTCCTTTCCACTCAGTTCTTTAACCCTGACAAAGTAAACAAAATAATCTCCGGTGGGCAGAGTAGACGCATACGGGGTGCGCTTAATCCCTCCAGACCGATGCCCCGGCTGATGTACAGGGTGGTATTCTGCTCGACGTAAGGCCCCATCTCATATCGTTTACCCAGGACACTACTGGTAATCATAGCGCCGTAGAAAGGTATTCGTATCTGACCGCCGTGAGTATGACCGCACAGATACAGATCGATCGGATATTGCTGTATCAGTGGCATCAACTCTGGCGAGTGGTATAGCAGGACACGCATCGAGTTAGAGGGGCACAACTTGATAAGCTCCTTGAAAACCAGGCTATCTGCATCCAAATCATGATCACAATCCAACCCCAACAGGGAGAGGGCACGGCCATCTTCAAAATTAAGCACGGCCACTTCATCCCGTAACAACCGAATATTCAGGCCATCAAAGAGAGAGGGGGTCGTATCACGTGGGTCAACCGTAGGGCTACCTAATGTGGCATAGACGCCGTAAGGGGCGTTCAGTTCTGCCAAGACCTTGCGTACCTCCGCCCGAGCCGTGGGATCATCGACATAAGATAGGTTCAGGTAATCACCGGTGATGACGATCAAATCCGGTTGAGCCTGCTTGATTAACTCCAGTAAGTGAGCTTCGCGCCGAGTCAGGCGCTCGACGTGCAGGTCGCTTAGGTGAAGTAAGCGGATGGGCGGGGTATAGGCCGGCAAATTGGTAGCTTGGATGGTTTTATGAGTGATGGCCAGGGCAAAAGGTTCGTACAAGGTGCCCCACAGATAGATCACGGTACCGGTTAGTTGAAGCAAGATGAGTAGCCACAAGAGGGGCCAGGTTACCTCTTTTTCACCGAACACCAGCCCGAGCAACCCGATCAATATCACCACCCCGATACGAGGGGCGATCATCACCGAAAGTTGGGGACCAATCGGGCCAAAGGAGCGCCCTGCCTGAGGTAACCAGGATAACAGCCACCAATCAGCCAGAGCAAATCCCAAATAGATAGCAGCAGCGGTGAAGGCAACCGGTCCAAGTGGTAACCATGTATAGCCCACAATACCAGCAGTGATCAATAAAGCAACGGCCAACTTCCAGGCGGGCCATGAAGCCGGTATATGGGTGATCAGGAAAGCCTTGTGCAGCCAGCGATCCTCCAGAATATCTTCTTCCGGTTCAGTTCGAGCCTTGGCAGCGGAGTAGTGAGATACGGTCAATGGTTCGGTTTGTTCTTCTTGAAGCATAGGTAACATATCTTGTTGTCTATTCTAAATTCGTCGCAAAATTAGTAAGGTAAAGTCGTCACCCGGTAGGTCGGTGGCACTAAAATCCCTAACAGCCTGGTAAACCTGCCTGACCAAGGCTTGTGAGTCTTTGCGCCAATTGTCCTGTAGAATGATTTTTAGTCGTTCTTCGCCAAAAATTTCCTCTGAGGTATTAAAAACTTCGGTTACACCGTCGGTATAAAAGACCACCCCATCACCTGAGTTAAGGTAGCTATGACCTATTTTAGGCTCGATTTCTGGCCGGACGCCTAGCACCAAGCCGGTTGTGCGTAAAGCCTCAATTTTGCCATCGGCCCTGATTAGCAAAGGAGGATTATGACCGGCATTGGCATAAGTCAGTGTGCCAGATTTGGTATTGAGAATGGCATAAAATAGGGAGACAAACCGGCCATGTTGGGTGTCGGGTACCAGTAATTGATTGGTACGTATCAGGACGGCTCTGGGGTCAGTTTGGCCAGGGGCAGTGGCTCGCATCAATGAGCGAGTCAGAGCCATGTAAAGAGCAGCAGGCATCCCCTTGCCGGCCACATCGGCAATGACAATACCCAGGTGATAAGGGGTTACTTCAATGAAGTCGTAAAAATCTCCGGCTACCTCTTGGGCAGATTGCCAGGAAGCGGCTACCTCCCAGCCGGGCGGAGCGGGCAGATGAGAGGGGATTAAATTAGCTTGAATAGTATGAGCCAACTTCAACTCGTGGGCTAACCGCTCTTGTTTGGCTTTTTGGTCATAGAGGTACTTGCTTTCAATGGCTACGGCGGCCTGATGGGCCACACCGGTGATGAGACGAATACGCTCCTTACGGATGGCAGCCGGACTTATAAAAGTGACCAACATCAGGCCCAACATATCGCTATGAGCCACAATCGGTAATAAAACCAGGGTGTGTAAGGCCAACCCCGAAACCATTTCCGGCGGTAAGTGATGATCATTAGAGGCGTCAGTTATGATGATAGGTGTCCGGGTTTTGTTTAGACGATCTGCGGCAATTACTTTGCGGCTAATGATGGGATATTGGTTAAAAAATTCCAAAGCGGCCGGGGCAAAGCCAAATGCAGTTTCTGGCTCAAAGATATCGGAGTCTTCTTGCTTGAGCCAGATGGCGCAGCGATCAACCTCGGCCATAAGGGGCGGGATTTGGGCTACGGCCGTAAGTACCTGACCCAGATCACCAAAGCCTTGGGTAATCTCGGCTACTTTTAAGAGAGCGCTGTTGATCCGGGCTTCTTCCTGAGCTATCCGAAACAGCCGGGCGTTTTCGATGGCAATGGCGGCCTGGTTAGCGAAGGCGGTAGTGATTGACCGGGCCTCCCGGCCATAACGTCCCTGTTGGCTATGAACCAGGGTTAGCAGTCCTAACATTCGGTTCTGCACGCGCAACGGGGCCACAATAGCCGAGTGGTCCGGTCCGTAACCCAGGTAAGCGGCGATAGGATCGGGGGGATGGTCATGTTGCCGAACCAGTGGCTCGGTTGCTTCAAAGCCCAGAGTCAACCAGGAGTCACGCTCCGGCTCAAAATCAGCCGCCAATTGAAAGGGGGCGGGAGTCTGAACCGTGGACAGTTGCAATTTTTGATCTGGACCCTCTTGGGCACTGGTAATCAACCAGACAGCCAATAGTTCGGTCGGTAAATTACGTTTCAATTCAGTTAAGATACTATCCAGGATATTGGTTAAATTAACATCGGTAATGAGCGTGCCAGAAATGCGGCGCAGGCTATCAGCCACCTGACGCCGCCAACGCTCGGAATGGTAGAGATTAGCGTTACGTAGAGCCACAGCGATGTTGGCCGCCAAGGTTTCCAGGATGGTCTGGTCATCGTCACCAAAGGCATCAACTACATCGCTCTGTACGTCTAATACCCCCAATACTTCCTCGTTGTAAATCAGGGGAATCGTCAACTCTGATTTTGTGCCGGATAACATTGCCTCTGTTGGCTGATAGGCTGGCGCAGTGGTCACATCATTGATTAAAATGGTTTGACCGGTGCGAACCACAAGGGGAATGGTACCTTGGGGGTCATCCAGCGAGTAAATAGGTTTCCGGTGCTTAAGTACCTTGGGACACTGGCCACTGCCGGCCCGATATTGTATCTGCCGGCGGCCATAATGTACGGTAAAAAGTTGGACAAAAGGATAGTCAAAGCATTTTCTAATCAGTTCACTGACCTGCTTCAGCAGTTGGTTAACATCCAGAATAGAGGCAATGGCCCAACTGACCGCGCCGATAGTGGCCAGGTAATCGCCACGCCGATGCGCCTCGGCGTAGAGGCGCGTATCTTCAATGGCCATTGAAACCTGACCGGCCAACGCCCGCAACACCAGCAAGTCACTCTCGTCAAAATCTTCCGGGTAATCCAGTTGGACGTCAAGCACGCCCAACAGATGATCTTCTATTTTGAGGGGGAGGGCAATTTCGGCCTCCGTATTGGGAAATTCAGGGCTATAGCGAAAGCGTTTCTCCCGCCAAACATTACTGACGACCAACTCTTGTTGATGGGCTGCTACCCAACCAATAATCCCCTTGCCCAGGGGGATTTCGTCTTTTTCCTCGGGAATAAAGGCATCTTCAGCCGTAAAATGGCCGGCTGGGCCAGCCTGGGCCCTGATCCGAAGGACATCCTTTTCCAGGGTATACAGGGAAACCGCATAAAATTCAAAAGTTTGGTAAATAAGGCCCACCACCCGCACCAGGAGTTCATCTAAGTCAAGAATACTGGTCACCTGGGTGGCTACCTGACTGACCAAAGCCAGTTGCTTTAAACGCCACAAATCGGTGTGATTTTTCAGCTCGTCCGCTTGCCTCTTTGTCATAAGGTTTGCTCCCGGCGCTTGAACAGGATTAACTGGTGTCCTTGGGGGGTACCGAACTTAAATTCAACGCTGTCAACCAGGCGGCGAATGAAGAATAGTCCCATTCCCCTCCCCTTCCTCTCTGACAGAGGGGCCTGGGTATCCAATTCAGCCACTTGTGACGGGTCAAATGGGGCCCCGTGGTTGTAAATAATAACTTGTAATCCGTCTGCCTGGATGTTGTAGAGCAAGCGAATCTGCCCTATGCCCTCACCACCATAGGCATGCTCAATAATGTTACAACAGGCTTCATCCACGGCCATTTGTACGGCGTAGATAGCTCGGTCATCCAGACCTGCTTTAACGGCTGCTTGGCTGATAAAGTCGCTGATCTTGGCTAAATTGGCAAAATGACCGGAAACAATGAGTTGGTTTTTGGTCACCGTCGTCGTCCAGATGAATTGAGTATTCGGCGAGTGGCATCCAATACTTGATTCATCTATTTCATGTTACAAAAAAAGAGCCGTCACCCAAGCCGTGAAGCAGATGAGGACGGCTTTCCCTTATATCATAAGGTTAAATTAAATCAACGTTACCTTAGAAACTGCCAACTGCTTCCAGTTCGTTGTCGAATATCTTAAATAGAGGCGTTAGGCCGGCCAGCTCTAAAGTCTCCTTAATCCGTTCTGGTACTTCGGCCAGAACCAATTCACCCCGTTTCAAGTGTTTGCAGGTATTCTGGGTATCAATCAGTTCACTCAAACCGGCACTGGAAATATAGGTAACGTCTTTGATGTTTAGAACAATTTTATAGCGGCCTACTTTTTTTATTTCGTTCAAGGCTTCGGCCAAGGTTGTGACCGTTGCAGCATCTATTCTACCTTTAGCAACAACTAAATCGCACCGACGCATCTTTTTTGTTGTCACTTCCATGTGCACCCTCCTGGAATAACACTGGCACAGCGAATACGGAATTATATCATGAGGGGAAGAATACAACAAAAATGCGCCTTAAGCTACATCGCTAGTGTAATCAAACGAGCTATCTGATCCCGGCCTCTGATTGACATCAAGGCTTTTCCAGCTTGATTGCGCCCCATTTTGGGCAAGCTCTTGGCATACACCGTCTTATTATTTCCTTTCTCAGAAACCAGCATCACTCGATCCGACACATTAACGGTTGTGGCTACTGCGACCGGACCCGAGGCTTTGGTTAACCTAATAGCAATTACTCCCTGACCATAGCGTCCCTGCCTGGGATATTTGTCCAACCCCGTCCGCTTACCCAGTCCCTGCTGGGTGACAAGCACTAAATCGCCACGGGGCTTGACCGGGCCAGCTCCGGCTAATGTATCTCCTTCACTTAATTTTATACCCAATACGCCCGCCGCTGGGAGCCCCATCGGCCGCACTTCCTCTTCTATGAAGCGAATAGCCTGCCCCTGGGCACTGACCAGAATTACCTCGCCATCACCCTGAGTGGCAAAGGCAGTCAGTAGTGTATCCCCCTTGTCAAGACCCATGACGACGGTTCCATCACCACGAACGGCAGCCAGGTCACTTAATGAGAGCCGTTTTACCCGGCCCAATCTGGAAACTAAAAAGAGGTAGCCCGGCATCTCTTCTCTACTGGCCAGGGTCAGACCGGCCACCACGGGGTGATTCGGGCTGGCATTAAATTCGACCAGGCTAAGACCCTCGCCTGGGGCGGTTCCAACCGGTACCTGATGCATAGGGATAATCACCGCCCGGCCATCAGCAGTGAAAAGGTAGAGCGTATCGCGGGTGTGAGCCGGCACGGCGATAGCCAGTGGATCCTTTTGTCGGCCCCGGCCCGGTTCCAGGCCATCCGCAACCGGCCACCGACAGATTTGATTATTTTGGCTAACGGCCACAATAACCGCTTCCTCGGGGACTAAATCCTCAGCGGTGATCAACTTATCCCCATTAGCCATCTGGTCCACAATCATCGTACGTCGAGGCGTGGCATAAGTGGCCTTTAGTTCGGTTAGTTCCTCTTTAATCACCTCCAGAATCTTTTTGGGTGTCTTTAATAAACCTTCCAGATATTTAATCCGTTTAAGTACTTCTTTGTATTCTGTTTCAATTTTTTTGCGTTCCAAAGCGGCCAGGCGACGGAGCGGCATATCTAAAATGGCTGCAGCCTGAATCTCGCTCAACTTAAACTTTCGACGCAGGTTCATTTTGGCTGTATCGGCCGATTGGGATCTGCGAATAGTCTCAATGATCTCATCCAGATTGGCCAGGGCAATCCGCAAGCCTTCCAAAATGTGCGCTCGATGTTTGGCCTGGTTTAACTCATAGCGGGTGCGACGGGTAATAATTTCTCGTCGATGCTCAATGAAGAGTTGAAGTGAGCGTTTGAGAGACAGTAGCCGTGGTTCACCTTCGACCAGGGCCAGGATGTTAATGCGAAAAGTACTTTGGAGGGGGGTCATTTTGAAGAGTTGTTTCAAAACATCCGCTGGCTCAACGGTGCGAGTTAATTCAATCACTAAGCGCATACCTTGCCGGTCTGACTCATCCCGTAGATCGGCCAGGCCCTCAATTTTGCCGTCACGAGCCAGTTCGGCAATCTTTTCAATTAAGTTAGCCTTGTTAGTCTGGTAGGGTAGTTCGGTAATTACCAACCGGTGGCGATTACGACTCATCTCCTCAATGTGGACTTTGGCCTGAACTGTAATCCGTCCACGCCCCACAGCATAGGCTGATTTAATCAGGTCTTCCCCATTACCAGTGGAGTTTTTATCGCCGGCGTAACGATAAATAATACCTCCCGTGGGAAAATCAGGCCCCTTGATAAAAGTTAGCAACTCGTCTACAGTAACGTCCTTCTTTTTGGTTAGTCGGTCAATCATAAAAATTAGGGCGTCGCAGACCTCGCCTAAGTTGTGGGGCGGCACGCTGGTGGCCATACCCACGGCAATGCCTGCGGCTCCATTGACCAGGAGATTGGGAAGTTTGGCCGGCAGTACATTCGGCTCAGTTAAACTGCCATCAAAGTTTTCAACAAAGTCTACGGTATCTTTGTTAATATCGACGATCATTTCATTAGCCAGGGCTGCCAGACGAGCTTCGGTGTAGCGCATTGCGGCGGGCGGATCACCATCCATTGAGCCAAAGTTACCCTGACCATCTATCAGGGGGGCGCGCATAGAAAAATCTTGAGCCATCCGGACCATGGCATCGTATACCGCTGCATCGCCATGGGGATGGTATTTGCCTAGCACCTCACCCACAATCCGGGCACTTTTTTTATGGGCCTGGTTAGCTTGCAGTCCCATATCATACATAGCATATAGAATGCGTCGGTGAACTGGCTTGAGGCCATCACGTACGTCAGGCAGGGCCCGAGACACAATCACGCTCATAGCGTAATCCAGATAGGCTTCTTGCATCTGCTGGTCGATATCCACTTGGCGAACTATTCCAACTTCCATCATACATCACCTCCATCGGCGAATGACAAAGAGCAAACTTGTGACACAAATAGGGGCCAGTGGGGTACCTTTCACCATCCGGTCAATCATCATTCGCACCTAGATTATTTATCGTTCTTGATTCGCTATATCTGGTACAAGAACATAAATTCTACACAATATATATTGCTATTATAGGCAGTTTAGGGAATGAAGTAAAGCTCGCTAGCATTGTATGAGCATAAAAAAGAGGGCGAATTTCTCCGCCCTCTCTGTAAGATAAGACTTAATCTTATCACCAACAACTACCTGAAATTTTGCTGTCGGCGCAACATCTTGCGACGAGCTTTACGGATGGCCCGCTGCTTGGCTAATCGGCGTTGCTCGCTTTTTGAGACAAACCACCGTTTCTTGCGGTAAGTGCTCAAAACGCGAGCCTTAATGACTTCTTTTCTGAATCTCTTCAACAAAGAATCTTGAGATTCGCCTGATCTTAGCTCAACACTCATCTTTTACCCTCACCCCCTTTCACTTAAAGATTTACATTTAACAATTTGCAAATGGGCGAGTTGTCGTTAGTATCCATTATTCACCAATGGCCATCTCTGCCCGCTCGCTTACGTATTTCCGACAGCATCCCCCGGCCATATAGTGGACCGAGTTTGCTCAGGGGGTCACCAGTTCGTCGGCAGTAGAGTCTATCTTTCCGGTGCCATCGCCATCAGTATCGACTGCAACACCAACCGATTCTTCGGCCTCAAGCTGTTGTTCGCCATCTGTACCTGAGCCATTTTCCTTTTCAGGCTGATGATAATGCAGATAACCAGTCCCGGCTGGAATGAGCTTGCCAAGAATGACATTTTCTTTCAAGCCATATAATTCATCTCGTTTACCCTCAATAGCCGCCTGAGCCAGGACATTAATGGTGTGCTGGAAGGAAGAAGCAGAAAGGAAGCTCTCAGTATTAAGAGCGGCCTTGGTAATACCCAGCAAAACAGGTCGACCAGAGGCTGGGCGTTTACCTTCGGCAATCAGTTTTTCATTCATATGTTGGAATTTTTGGTAATCGAGCAACTCACCGGGCAGATATTCGCCATCACCGCTAACAACAACCCGAACCTTATTGGTCATCTGGCGAACGACGACTTCGATATGTTTGTCGTTAATGGGCACACCTTGTGAGCGATATACCTTCTGAACCTCTTCCAGTAGATAAACCTGGGCGGCCTCACGACCCAAGACACGCAGGATACGGTTAGGATTAAGCGAACCTTCAGTAAGCTGTTGGCCTACTGTAACCACATCCCCATCAGTGACCCGTAGACGAGCGGCTGACTCAATCTCGTACTCTTTTTCTTGCCTAAACTCCCAATGAACGATAATTTTATTACCATCTCGTTCAACCTTGCCACCATTTTCAGCCAAGAGGGTTTGTTCACCCCGTTTCGCTAATTTGTCCTTGGATTCAACCTCATCGCCATCTTCAACTAAAATAGCCCAGTTGCCAGGAATCTCATATTCGTCGTGGCGCATTTCTGAAGAAGCCACTTTGAGAACCCGGCTACCATCCTCGTGCATAATTAATTCTACACGTCCATCCAGATCGGAGATGATAGCCTCACCTTTGGGATTACGAGCCTCAAATAACTCCTGTACACGAGGCAAACCGTGGGTGATGTCTTCTACACCGGCCACACCGCCCGTGTGGAAGGTCCGCAGGGTAAGCTGCGTCCCTGGCTCGCCAATCGATTGGGCGGCGATAATACCAACTGCTGCCCCAATTTCTACCAGACCACCCCGTCCCAGATCACTACCGTAGCATAGGGCACAAATACCATGCTCAAGCTGGCAGTGTAATGGTGAGCGAACCACAATCGTCTCCAATCCGGCTTCTTCGATAGCTTTATACTCTGCCTCGCCAATCAACCGATTCGGTTCAAGCACCACTTCACCGGTCTCTGGATTGACAATCTTTTTTAACGAAGCTCGGCCTAACATTCGTTCTTTGAACGTCTCACCGATGGTAGTACTGTCGCTTGTGGTAATGGTCTGGCCGGTCTTGGCGCTACAATCGTTCGCATTGATAATCACATCTTGAGAGACGTCAACTAAGCGACGGGTCAGATAGCCAGCGTCAGCAGTACGGAGGGCAGTATCAGCTAACCCCTTGCGAGCGCCGTGGGTCGAGATAAAGTATTCCAGGGCGCTCAAACCCTCGCGGAAGTTAGAGCGGATGGGCAAAGCAATGATACGGCCACTTGGGTCAGCCATCAGACCACGCATCCCGGCCAACTGGCGAATGGGTTGAAAGCCCCCCTTGGTCGCCCCAGAATCGGCCATAATCTTAATCGGGCTCTCAGGGTCAATAGCCTTACGCACAGCTTCGGTGACCTCATCGGTAGCGTCCGTCCAAAGCTGAACTGTTTTGACATATCGTTCATCTTCGGTAATAAGACCCCGACGGTATTGCTGTTCTGTTTTTGCCACCTGGTCAGTAACTCTGGCTAATATTTCCTTCTTTTCAGCCGGTACGGTGATGTCAGAAATAGAAATGGTTGTTCCAGATTGGGTGGCATATCGAAAGCCGATGTCTTTAACGTCGTCTACGAGATGAACGGTCACTTCAGGACCTAGCGTGGTATAACATAAACCAACCAGGTCTTTTAGCGCTCCCTTATCCAAAACCCTGTTCACAAAACGCAACTCTTCAGGCAGAATCTGGTTGAAGAGCACCCGACCAACCGTAGTTTCAATAGGCATTGTTTCCTTAGCGGCTGAGGTATAGTGAAGCAGGCGAATTTTAGCATGCAAATCAACTTTATCCAGGGCATAAGCCAGGGCAACCTCATCTATGGTAGTAAAGGTTTTTCCCTCACCTTTTTTGTTATCTTCAGCCATCGTCAGATAATACACACCCAACACCATGTCTTTGGTAGGAGAAACCACTGGCTCACCATTAGAGGGGAGCAAGAGGTTATGTGACGACAGCATCAGTTCGCGCGCTTCTTGAACCGCTTTCTGAGACAGGGGAATGTGAACTGCCATCTGGTCGCCATCAAAGTCGGCATTAAAGGCCGAGCAAACCAGCGGATGGATCTGAATAGCGTTTCCTTCAACCAAAATAGGTTCAAAGGCCTGAATGCCCAATCGGTGTAGGGTGGGAGCGCGGTTGAGCAGTATGGGGCGGGTTTGGATTACCTCTTCCAGTACTTCCCATACTTCAGGCCGTCGCTGTTCTACAATACGCTTGGCTCCTTTAACATTATTGGCGTAATTGTATTCTACCAACTTTTGGATTACAAAAGGACGGAATAGTTCCAGGGCCATGGTTTTGGGCAAGCCGCATTGATGTAACTCTAAGTTAGGTCCAACCACAATGACAGACCGACCAGAGTAATCAACCCGTTTACCCAGCAGGTTACGGCGGAAACGTCCCTGTTTACCTTTGAGCATGTCACTCAAACTCTTAAGCTGGCGTCGGCCACGAGAAGAAACGGCCTTACCCCGGCGACTGTTGTCGATCAGCGAGTCGACAGCCTCCTGTAACATCCGTTTCTCATTACGTACAATAACATCCGGAGCAGCCAAATCGAGCAAACGCTTGAGGCGATTGTTGCGGTTAATAACTCGGCGATAAAGATCATTCAGATCGGAAGTAGCAAAGCGTCCCCCGTCGAGCTGGACCATAGGGCGTAGGTCTGGAGGAATGACCGGTAGAACGGTCAGAATCATCCATTCCGGGCGATTGCCACTTTTCCGTAGACTTTCAACAACGCGCAGGCGCTTAATGGCTTTTTTCTTAAGTTGTTTGGAGCGTGTGCTGCGAATTTGGGTGCGTAAATCATTGGCCATTTTGGCCAAGTCAAGGTCTTTACAAATATCGTACAGGGCTTCCGCTCCCATTCCAGCACTAAAGACGTTACCCCAGCGATCAGACAGTTCACGATATTGAGCCTCATTCATGAACTGCATTGACTGGATATTCAATAGTTCTTGACGTTGCTCCTGAATCCGGGCAATCAATTCGTTAAGCTCTTGAGAACTGCCATCACTTTGAGTTTCTATTTCCTGCTCAGCTACATGGCGGGTACGCTCGATCTCACTGTTAATGAGATTTTGCTCACGGCTGAGTTCCTCTTCAATCTCTACCTTAATCTCATTCAGCCGTGCTTCCACCATGTTATTCAAAATTTTGAGATGTGTTCGATCCAGGGTGTGGCCTTTATCGGCAATGATTTCATTGCTGCCGCTGAATACGACCGGTGCATTCAGAACAGTGCCAACTTTTTCTTCCAGGTGCTTCTGAATGTTTTGCGCCTCTTTCATTACTTCTTCAATGAGTACATTTTGGCGTTCGTTCAACTCTTCAATCAGTTTTTGTTCTTCATCACGCAAATTGCTAATGTACTCATCGGCTTTATTACGGATGGCATCAACTTGTTGCTGTCGAAGTTCTTCAAGCCGTTTTTCTTCACGACTGACTTCATCATCCAATCGTTTCAATGCACGGGCACGAGCCTGCTCATCCACACGGGTGACAATGTAATGGGCAAAGTAAAGCACCCGGTCTAAATTGCGACGGGAAATATCCAGCAGGAGGCCCAAGTATGAGGGAACACGCCGAGTATACCAGATGTGAGCGACCGGAGCGGCCAACTCAATGTGCCCCATACGCTCCCGACGTACAGAGGAGCGAGTAACTAACACACCACACTTCTCACAAACAATACCTCTATAGCGGACTTGCTTGTACTTACCACAATAACATTGCCAATCTTTCGTCGGGCCAAAAATAGCCTCACAAAAAAGGCCATCCTTTTCCGGGCGTAGGCGGCGGTAGTTAATTGTTTCTGGCTTGGTCACCTCACCGTAAGACCAACTAAGAATTTCTTCCGGTGAAGCCAGGCTAATACGCAATGCACGGAAATCTTTTACTTCCAAAGTAAGCCTCCTAAAAATTAATAAAAAGTGAGACGAATAAAATTAGAAATTAGAGTATGGAAGTAAACCTATAAAATTCTAATTTCCATTTTTTTCTAACTTCGCTTGATCGTTATGAACCGCCAGATATTGCTCAGTAATAGTTGTATTTTGATGTCCCAGTCTTTCAGATACTAATTCAAGGTCGTTAGTTTCTGAAAATAGGTGTAAGGCAAAAGTACGTCGCAACGATTGAGCCGACACACCTTTCAAACCAGCGGATTTGGCGCAATCACCGATAATACGCTGAATAGTGCGGTTGGAGATAGGACGACCGTCCTGACTCAAGAAAAGGTGGTTGGTGGTGGAGATTCGAGGACGTACTAATAAGTAATCGTACAAGACTTTGCATACTTGATCAGGAAGTGGTAAATGTCGAGCTTTTTTCTCATCATGTAAATTGTTAACTTTTAAGCGTACACCGGGATTATCGAAAATCAGGTCGTCTTTTTGTAAGTCAACGATCTCACTCACCCGCAGGCCGGTATAACGTAGTAATTGTAAGATGGCCAGATCACGGCGGACCAAGCTAGCCCGTGAACCATTCTGGGCGGCTTGCAGCAACTTTTTAATCTCATCTTCTGAGATGGGCCGCGAGTTAGCTTGCTTATCCTCTTGAACCAAGGCCACCCCAGTGGTTGGATCTGTTGATGTGGCCCCCATTTCTCTGGCAAAAGCAAAAAACTTTCTGAGAGCCATTAGATGCCGGTTAATCGTCGAGGCAGCCCGATTCAGTTCCTGGACCAGGTGATTTCGGTAGAGTCGAATGTGCTCCTGAGTAACTTTTAGTAACGAAAACTCACTGCCAAATTCTTGTTTACCCCAGCGCAAAAAGGCCCGTAAATCGGCCAGATAATTAACTATTGTAGAGGATGACAAAGCCGATAAAATTAAAGCTTCTTCAAATTTTATCAGCATTGTCTCGTCTTTGTCCTGATACATAGGACCAACTCAAATTGCCAAGCACCTAACAGCAAAAAATGCGCCACATTTGTAGGCGCAATCTTTCGCAGATTGTATCAAGTTATGTGGATTATGGGATTTTGACTAAGTAAGCTTACTTTATACGCAAGAATTATAACCGATTATGATAAATAGGTCAAATAAAAATAGTAGTAATTGAATAGTAAATAAGTACTAAATGGCTCATAAATGTGATGGTTCAATTAGGACTTTTTGCTCTATATGTAGTTACTTAAAATTTGTTATAATGTTTTATATAGTTTGTTGTTTACTTCTACTTTAACAATTTTTTGCGATACACTCGGTTGTTTGGTTATATACAACACCATGTATGTATATCTTGACGCTCCCGGCCTTTATTATATATATCCTGAAAAAGGATAGCAAACATGTGGGAGCGTTTTTTTTTCCAGAGATGGCTGTCCTTAGGGGGAAGTCCAGGTGGAAGAAAAAAACAAAACAAAGGCCCAACTCATCGATGAAGTCATAACATTGCGCCAGCAGGTTACTGAATTAGAAAATCGCCTGGTAGCTATTAGCCGGTTGGAGCAAGAACTGAACTTGCTTTATAATGAGACCGCCATTATCGAACGCGTGCTGGAAACGACCGTTAATTTGCTCCGGCTGGAAAGTGTTGGCTATGGCTTGGTGGATGAGCAGACTGGCCGACTGGAATACTATTACCATCCGATCCACAACGGAACAGAGACGATTAAGCTGTGTTTACCTCTGGATGAAAAAGGTGATATTAGCCTAAATGTGATTGACAGGAAGCAGGTAGTTGAAACGCTTGATGCCATCCATCATATCAACGGCCTTTCCTCCCTCCCAGGACGATATCACCGGACGTGGTTAAGCGCGTTGATCAAGAGAGGTGAACGAATTATTGGCATGCTGAACGCGGAAAGTTCTGTCTCCAACCCCTTCACTGCTAATGATCAACAATTTTTGCAGACCCTGGCCGATCTGACGGCTATGGCCATTGAAAATACGCGCCTTTACAGCCAGACACGCCGACGAATTGATGAGTTGGCTACCTTGAGCCTGATTAGTCAGGCGATCACCTCAACCCTGGACCTACAGGAGACCTTAACCACCATCACTGATCATGCCATTCGGTTGCTGGATGCAATGGCCGCTTCGGTAACCCTGCTGGATGAAGTCGAAGGTAATTTGCGATTTGAAGCAGCCTCTGGCCCAAGTTCCGATTTTGTACGGGAAATGGATCTGGCCATAGAGCAAGGGATTGTCGGTTGGGTAATCCAGCATGGCGAACCAGCGTTGGTGCCAGACGTATCACAGGATATCCGCTTCTTTGATGGTGTTGACCGACAGAGCGGTTTTACTACTCATTCGATCCTATGTGTCCCCTTGCAGACCAGAGAGCGAACTATCGGCGCTATCGAGGTGATCAACAAGCGGAATGGTTCCTTTAACCAAAGAGATTTGCGACTGCTCAATTGGCTGACGATGCCGGCAATCACAGCCATTGAAAACGCTCGTCTGTTTGAGGCCGAACATAGAGCCCGAGAACAGGCCGAGATATTATGTGAAGCCACCAGTACTTTGACTTCAACCCTCGATTCCGACCAGGTTTTGGATGCTATCTTAACCCATTTAGCGCAGGTAGTGCCTTATGATAGCGCGTATGTGTTTCTTTGCCAGGGGGAGGGGTTGTATATGGTCGCCGGGAGAGGATTGTCCCTGGTTGCGAAGCAACTGGTCGGACAGCAATACCCGTCCGATAATACCTTATATCGCCAGATTCGTTCCACCGGTCATCCTATCATCTTAACTGATGCCTTAGCCGACCCCCGTTTCCAGTGCGGGCATGGCCTCGGTTACATTCGAGGCTGGATGGGCGTGCCCCTGATGGTACAAAGCAAGGTTATTGGTTACCTAACGTTAGAGAGTCGACAAATGGCCGCTTATGGCCAGGTAGAGGCAGACCTGGCCCAGGCCTTTGCCAATCAGGCGGCGATTGCTATCCAGAATGCTCGATTGTTTGAACAGGTACGCATTGGGCACAAACGGCTACAATCTCTCTCTCACCGTTTAGTCGAGGTGCAAGAAACTGAGCGTCGCCACATTGCCCGTGAACTCCACGATGAGGCAGGTCAGGCGCTGACTTCCTTAATGGTTGGTTTATGCCTGTTAGAACGCGGGGCCGCTTGTCCGGAATCGGTTGTCAACCGGATAACCGAATTAAAACGCATGACCGACAACGTCTTAGAAAATCTGCACCGGCTGGCAATGGATCTGCGACCGGCCAGCCTAGATCATCTGGGATTGGTGGCGGCATTGCGCCAATATGTCGAAACCTTCAATCATCAACATAGCCTGACCGTACAATTTGAGGCGACCGGGTTTGACAATAAACGCCTGCCACCAGCGGTAGAAACCAACCTTTATCGCATTGTGCAAGAGGCATTGACAAATATCGTCCGCCATGCTCAGGCCACTCACATTGGTGTGCTGCTGAAGCGACGTGATGACCAAATGGTGACCATTGTCGAGGACAACGGGATTGGCTTCGATCCCGAGGTCGCAGGGCAGAGTGGCCGCCTGGGCCTTTTGGGTATGCGTGAACGAGCCGAAATGCTAGGTGGGACACTAATCGTAGAAAGCGCAGCCGGCAAAGGTACGACCATATTTGTGGAGGTTCCTAATGTCTATTCGCATCCTGATCGCTGATGATCACGGCGTACTACGCGCTGGCCTGCGGGCTTTATTGAGTGCCGAACCCGGCCTGGAGATTGTAGACGAAGCAGCCAATGGGCACGAAGCCCTACATCTGGCCAACGAGTTACGCCCCAACGTGCTTCTACTCGATATCAATATGCCAGGTCCTGGTGGTCTTGAGATCACGCGCCGCCTGCACAAGGTTTTACCTGAAGTGCGTGTCCTCATCCTGACCGTGCATGAGGATGAAAGTTTGCTGCAAGAAGCTATCCGGGCTGGCGCTTCAGGGTACATCATTAAACGAGCCGTTGAGTCCGAACTTATCGACGCGATCCGTGCCGTCTGGCGCGGCGATTTGTACGTTCACCCATCCATGACCCGGGCTTTACTCAAAGACCTGACTTCCTTATCCCCCTCCAATGACCCTCCAGTAGAATTGCTTACCCCTCGTGAAGTCGAGGTTCTGTCCTTCATTGCTCAAGGTTACACCAATCGTCAAACTGCCCAGGCTTTGAATATCAGTATGCGCACCGTGGAGAGCCACCGGGCTAACCTGATGGACAAGCTAAATTTGCATAACCGGGTGGAGTTGGTACGGTATGCCAGGGAACATGGACTGATTGTATAACTCGAGAGAAGCCTTTCGCTTTTTGCTCCCAAATTGCCTGATAATTAGAGTAAGTTACCTCAAGTACAACTTCGGGGAGGGGTGTTGGCTGCTACAAATTTCGCCCTCTTTTCCTCGACTGGCTCCGTAGTTTATACGGAACCAGTCGGATTTTAACTCCGTTGTTTTCCACTATTCATGCTGTTAAAAAATCCGCGTATTCTACGCTTCACAACCTGTATTTCCAGGTTTATACTGGAGACAAAATCTGTTACATCTATTATTCGTACTTTAACAAACGTGGGCTTCGTTGGCAAGCTCACCATAATCCATTGTCAAAGAAGGAGGCTCCATTATGACAAGTCACGGTAAAATTATGTTTATTCCATTTAAAGGCTTTTTATGGCTGCTGGCCGGCGTTTTTGCCATTGCAGCGGCCCTGTTGATCATTTTATCTACCTCGGCGGCTACTATTGAAGGGGGTACGCCGACCTCGGCTATGCCCCTGGCTGAGGGGGTCAATGAGGGCACACTGAGACCAGTTGAACAGCACTGGTACACCTTTACCCCTGGAGATACGAAAGGACAATCAATAGAGAAATCTCTCCTCTTAACTTTTACCCCTGATGATGGCAATATCATTCGGTTTGTTAGGCTGAAAATATTTGAAGAAGATCAGATACAATTCTTTTCTGAGGGCGATACCAGCCAGATGACCAGTTTCGGTACAGGTCAGGTGGTTTCTCTGGATGGTAACCCGGAGACTGGTGAGCTTTATTGGAAGGGTTCGGTTTCGGCTTCAAAAACTTACTATATTCAGGTGCTAAACGAAAGCGACTTTACGATTGATTACCAACTCACTAGCACCGACATTAGCAGCCAGCCTGTAGATGAGACGGAAGTTCCTGTGGAGGATGTCACTGCTCCCGCTGCTCCTGCTCCTGCCGCTGTTGTGCCTCAAATGGGGAGCAATCCGGGCAGTCCTGCTCCTTTGTTGGCTGGCACGAATCGTGGCACTCTTAAACCTCACTCAACTTATTGGTACAGTTTTCGACACGTTGATTTGACCGGCCGCAAGAAATTTAAAGAGCTGGACTTTAGCTTGTTATTCACCCCCGATGATGGTAACCGCAGACACCACGTTAATTTTGAACTTTTCCCCTTCAGTGAGTTTGAAATTTGGCGGCGAGGGGATGTCGATAAGCTAACTAACTTTGGGGCAGGTATGTTAGTTTCCCGGGGTAATGATCCGAACGTCGGTCAACGCATCTGGCGTGGTTCGGTACTGATGGGGGATACCTATCTGATGGCTGTGGAAAACGGCACCGATGTCGAGATTGATTATTGGATATTCGACCAGGACATTTTCGATGTTGAACTTGGCCCCAAACCTGCTCCGGCGCCGGCGCCTGTTTTTGCTCCAGGTGCTGCCCCTCAGACCGCTCTGCCTTTGAAAATCGGCGTGAATAAGGGCGGCCTGGAACCTGGCGAAGAGGCTTGGTATAGTTTCTCTATTACTGACTTCGATGGAGAATCCTTTGAAGAGATGGCGCTGACCATGATCACCACGCCCGACGATGGTAATCGCATACGAAACATGACCTTCGACGTTTTTACGGCCGGCGGCGTAACGTACTGGTCACCCGGCGACAACTCTCAGATTAATAATATGGGAGCCGGCAGTGTTGTTTACCGGGATGATAGCCCTCTGACCGGCGAACGATTCTGGCACGGCTGGCTCATTGATAATGATCTCTACTACGTCCAAATCCGTAACGGTACCAAAGTTCATATGGATTACTGGCTCTTTACCGGTGACGTTTACCGGCCCCCCCTAGGTGAGGAGCCCAAACGGGTGGCCCGGCCGCCCGCTGCGCCCGGTACTGCCCCCACTGCTCCTCTGGATCTGGAAGTTGGGGTCAACCAAGGTCGCCTGGGGCCTAAGCAGGAACGGTGGTATGTTTTCAGTCGAGGCGACGTTAACAAGACTGGTTCGGTTGAAACCGTCTTTACGATGGTCTTTACCCCCGATGATGGTAATCGAGTCCGCGACGTAAACATTGAACTCTTTGAAGGCAACCAATTGCGAGATTGGGCGCCAGACAACCGTTTCAATATCATCAACTTTGGCCAGGGCAGTGTGGTTAATCGAGATGGCGATCCAAATACCGGCGAATTTATTTGGCACGGACACGTCATCGCTGGCGACCGCTATTATATGCGGGTTAGTAACGAAACTGATGTGACTATTGATTACTGGATTTTCCCAGAGGAAGTCATCAATGCCAACCTGACCCCATAACTACCATCTGGCTAATAAGGCCAGGGGCGATGTCGAACCCAAAAAGGAGAGCGTCATTCGAATGACGCTCTCCTTTCTTATTTAAAAATATTGGTGCTAGGCCAGTTCCCCAATCGTATGGTGCAAATAGGCTTCGATAAAATCATCCAACCGACCATCGAGGACAGCTTCTGCGTTGCCTACCTCGTGACTGGTGCGATGATCTTTGACCATTTTGTAGGGATGTAACACGTATGAGCGAATCTGGTTGCCCCAGCCGGCCTCAACGTGTTGCCCCTTGAGCCTGGCTTGCTCCTCTTCTTGTTTTTTTAGCGCCAGATCGTACAGACGCCCCCGCAGAATACGCATAGCCGTTTCCCGATTCTGAAGCTGGCTCCGCTCGTTCTGACAGGTGACCACGATACCGGTCGGCAAGTGCTTAATACGAATGGCCGTGGCATTTTTCTGTACGTGCTGCCCGCCAGCCCCGCCTGACTTAAAGACGTCAATCTCCAGGTCATCGGGATTGATTTCGATCTCGATATCTGTGTCGATGTCTGGCACCACTTCGACCAGGGCAAAAGAGGTATGCCGGCGGCTGGAGGCATCAAAGGGGGAAATTCTGACCAGCCGGTGTACCCCCCGTTCTGCCTTGAGATAGCCGTAGGCGTACTCCCCTGCTATTTCCAGGGTAACACTTTTGAGTCCCGCTTCCTCGCCTGCCATCCGGTCCACCAGCGTGGTCTTATAGCCATTGGCCTCGGCCCAACGCAGGTACATACGCATCAGCATCTGGGCCCAATCCTGGCTTTCCGTGCCACCGGCCCCGGCATGGATTGATAGTAAGGCAGAGTCTTTATCGTGACTCCCGGAAAGGACCAGTTGAAATTCTAACTTTTCCAACAACTGCGCTATCGACTCTGTTTCGTCGGTTAGCTCGGCCAGCAAGGAATCATCATTCTCCTCGGCGGCCATTTCTGCTAGATCCAGCGCATCTTTGACCCGTCGGGCCACACCCTGCCATGTTTCAACTTCATTTCGCAAGTCAGACAAACGCCGCATTTTGTCCTGGGCCTGGCGTTGGTCATTCCAAAAATCGGCGGCTCTTGTTTCTTTTTCTAAAGCCTCAATCTGGTTTACCTTGCCAGCGATGTCAAAGACGCACCATGTTTGAACCGATACGGTGATTCATGTCGGTAAGTTGGTTGCGTAAATCTTCCATAGTGACACACTCCGTTTAACGTTTTAATGTCCAAACATTCATTATAGCACAAACTGTTGGCGCAGGCGAAGTTGACAGGACGGTGGGTGTATTTCAATTTGAGGGCAAATATATTGTGGGATCGAGGCTTCAGCCGGATATGGCCCTGTTTGGACCGGCTGAAACCTCGACTCCAAAGCTGATAAACGGCAGATGATTTCTACGTTGCCCTCGCTAGAGCCGCCTGCGCAGCATGCAAAGCTTTCATGAATGGCAAATCACCCCTGCTGGTGTGATCGGAACCCATTTTATACCCCCCATAGATAGCGTGCCCTGCTTGCAGCCAAAGACAATCGACGATTTCAAAACCGGTTGTCTTGAGCCAGGTCAACTGGTCGAACAGGGGGGAGGGTTTATCGACCGGATCGTCGAAACGATAGTAGTTCCACTCTGTTTTAACAAACTTCTCAAAGAGTTGTACCGAACCTGTTTGAGCGATTGACTGGGCCTTGGTCATGCGATCCCAGGTCGTCGCGAACAACTGGCGTACCTCCGGTCGCTGAGGGGCAACCAAGTCGGCGATCAAAAAGACTCCGGGCGATGACAACCGCTTGTAAATAGCGGCAAATAGCTCTTGTTTCGCTTCCTCGTCGAGATGGTGCACGCACAAAGATGAAACCACACAAGCAGCCCCTTGCAGGTGGGGAAACCAAGCCGTTGAAGCCAGGTCGAAAGGCTCGACGCAGACCCGGGGACCAAAGGCACTGAGCCGCCTGGCGGCCCGAACGCGCATTGCTGCCGAGCCGTCGAGGGCAACCATCTCGGCCCGGGGAAAGCAATCCAATAAAGTAGACGCGAGGATTCCCTCTCCGCAGCCCAATTCGACGGCTCGGAAAACCTGATCCCGTTTGAAGGGTAACAGCGTCAGCAGGGTAGCCATTTGCTCGGCCCGGGCCGGCACGGCCACGGTGGCAATCTCCTGATAAAGTTTAGAATCGGACTCGGTCCACTCCCCCGGTAAATTGTCCATAGTCGTTACTGCGATGTGAGCCAATCTTCTTTTTTATGTCATTACAATTTAGTCGGCGTGGGTTTCAATTTCATCGTTCTCTTACCGGCCAGGACGAAGAGCAGCAGAGCGGGCAATATGCCCAACCCGGTCCACTGAAACATCAGCACAGATCCTACCTCTTCGTATAATAGTCCGCCAATCATCGCCCCAAACGCCGCCCCCAGGCCTATCATGATGCCGGAGAAAAGCCCCTGGGCGGTGGCGCCCATTCCCGGCGGAGCAACGTCATCGGTATAGGCTACGCCCGCGATCCACATAGCGGCAAAGGACGGTCCGTGCAACAATTGGATGACCAGGACGAGCCAGGCAGTTTGTATGTAAGCGTAGGCCAATACCCGCCCCACAAAGGTCAGCAGGGCCAGGATAAGCAGCCCTCTGGTGCCCAAACGGTCAAGCAGTCGATCCGAGAAATACAGAACCACCAACTCCCCAATCGTACCCGTGGTTAAGCTAAACCCCATCAAGGTTGTACTGGCTCCCAATTCATTCAGATACAGAAACAAATAGTTATTAATGATGGACAGGGCCATTCCCCCGCTGAAAGCAACCACCAGGAAGATAGCCATCTGCCAGTTTGCCAGCAGCAGGCGTAGGCCGCCCCAGAACTGCCGGCCAATACTGGCCTGACTGACCGGAAAGCGTAAGGCGGTCAGTAGGGCCCCAAACATAAACACAAAATAGCCGTAAAAGGCCCATTGCAAACCGGCCTCAGCTAACAGCCCCACAATGGGACCGGCCAGACCCCAACCGATGGATCCCAAGAGGCGTTGTTTGCCGTACTGGTCCTTGCGGTCTCCCAGTAAATCCAGGACGGTGTTGTCCATCAGGGGAATAATCGGGGCAAAAAAGAAGGCAAAGGTGATGACAAAGGGAAGGAGCCAGAAAAAGGTGGGGGCCATGTACACCCCTAAAATAGTCACCAGGGTGCTGCCAATGGCCAGCCGCAGAAAAAGCTGGTGTTGCCGGGTGGCATCCGCCAGCCCGCCGAAAAGCGGTGCCCCCAAGATGGTCATCAGGGGCGGTATGCCGGTCAATAGGCCAATCTGGCGGCCCGATAAGCCAATTTGCTCGTAGTGCAGGGTGAGAAATGGGATCAACGAGGCCAGTGCGGCAAAGAAAAAGAAATAGAAGGTTTTGGGTAGAAGCAGTGAGCGGTCGATGGATAGGTTACGTAGATGGTGCATGTCGGTGATAGCTCTCTTTTGTTGTTATCTGGTAACTACCTGCCATGTCATTCTGAACGAGCGCAGCGAGTGAAGAATCCCCAAGGTTTTGGTAAAGTGAACCTCTTTTGGGCCAAAGTTTCGGGGATTCCTCGTCGCCGAGCTCCTCGGAATGACATGAGGGTAGGCAGTTACGTTATCTGTTACTCATTGTGATTGGAAGACCTACCGGGCCCAAGTCAAGGCCGAGATAAACGCTCTCCTCATCCCGGTCGTACTCGATAAAACCACAGTGCTGGTACAGACCGATGGCATCATACCAATCATTGTTCGTTTCGACAAGCAGTCGGGTCAGGCCGCGCTGCCGGGCCAGGTTGACCAGATAGGTCACCAACGTCCGGCCAATCCCCTGCCGCCGGTACTGAGGGGCAACCGACATGCGTACAATCCGCCCCACCCCTGTCGTTTCTGTAACCAGCGCCCCGGTGCCGACTAATTCTCCTCCCGTTTCAGCCACGACAAAGATGTGCCCCAGGGCGAGGTAATGGGCCGTAATATCCTCCAGGTCTGGGTTCAAGGTCTCGTTGATGTAGCCGAAATGATCGCCCAGGCCGGTCAGTATCAGTTGCCGGACTGGAGTTTGGTCGGTGGTAGTGAAGGGTCTGATACGTAGTTCAGGAAGTGCCATTTACATATTATCCCGATTTGCATTGTACATATGGATTATAGTGAAACTTTTACCTGAACTGTCAAATAAGGGGCGTCACCGCCCCGATGAAGCAAAAATCATCTTCACTCTGTCCCTAATTTCACTTCCCGCAGGGCCTCCAGATGATCTTGTAGTTGACGGACCTCCTCGTCTACGTCGGCGGAGAGACGGCTGTAATCGGCCTCGCGGCTGGTGGATTGGCCGGTCAGGATTTGGGAGTAGATCGTGCCCAACATGGAGAGGGTACTCTCGATCTGGATCTCGGTTCGCTGCATGGTGTTTTGCAACTGCTTCAGGGCCTCGAGTTGTTTTTGCCGGTTGGCCAGGGTGCGCTCCAGTTGACGACGCACAGCAGCGTCAGATTCATGGGCCAGCCGGGTTTCCAAATCGGCAATGGCCTGGGGCACCCGCTTCAGATCCTGGCGAATGACGTCATCCTGGCGTAGGCTGCTCAGGCGTTGCACCAGGCCGGCGATGGACTCGGTCCAGGTATCAATCTGCCCCGCCAATCGTTCCAGGTGGATGCGATCGGTTTTGCTGGCACTGGCTTTGATGGTGTTGTTAATTTGGGCCTTGTAAGATAGGGCCTGGTCTACATAATCTTGCAGCCGTTCCTCGCTAATCGTCACCTCATCTCTATTAAATAAAAGCTGGCTGAATCGATAGGCCAACACCCCACCCCAAATGAGGCCCACACTCCACAATGCTAACAACACGAAAAAATGACGGAAAAAGCTAAAAAGAAGAATTAAAACGACCAGAGTGGCGATATACCAACCAAAATTTCTTAGAAATTTACGCCAATGGGGGGCTAGATTTTCCACGGTTTACTCCTGTGCGGTTTCATAATAGATAAAGTATACCGCCATCATTCCAGTCGAGCAAGGTACAGGCGCATAAGGTTATCAGGTTATTTTTTTCAGGCTCAGTACATCCAAATTTGCTCTAGCTGGACCACAGTCCAGCGGCCAAAACGCGGACTGTGGTCCGCTCCGAGCTTGAAAATTGGATCTACTGAGGCTAATCAACTACGCCTAAAGGGATCATCGATTGAGGTTGGCTGCCATTCTGGTGCTCCGTTGAGAAGTTGGCCGGACGGTTAGCGACGGTGGCTCCCTTGAGAGGCATCACCACCGCCACTTCGTCACAGGCGTGAAATTTGGGACACAAAACGCAATCCTTTAGCACTTTACGCGGCAGGTCTTCGATCCGGGCCAACTGAAACCCCATTTTGAGAAAGAAGCCGGGTTTGCGGGTCAGGCCAAAAACGCGTGGGAGGGCCAGGGCGTTGGCTTCGATCAACAGCAACTCCACCATTTTACGGCCCACTCCCTGACCCTGATAAGCTGGATGAACCACCAACGAGCGGATTTCGGCCAGGTCACCCCACAGAATTACCAACGACCCCATCCCAATAATTTTTCTGTCCGTTTCGGCCACCACCCAAGCGCGGATGGATTGGTACACTTCGTCCTCCATACGGGGCAAAATCTCAGCCTGTTGGGCATATTCATTTAAGAGGGGCATCATCCGAGGGACATCAACCAGGCGCGCTTTGCGAATGGTGATGGCGACTGATGGGTTTTTTGCTGCATATCTGTCTGTCATATTCCGATTGCCTTAGCTCACCCGACTGCTGCCAGCGTGGCCAGTAATCGCTCGACCAAGATGTCGATCTCGGCCTGGGTGATAGTGAGCGGGGGCAGCAAGCGCACGATTTTTTCCCCGGCGACCAGAATGATCAGTCCGTGATTACGCGCTTCGGCTACAATATCGGCCGCCGGGATGGTCGAGAGTAAGCCCCACATTAACCCTATCCCCCGCTTACCGTTAATCAGAGGAGAACCGGCCACAATTTCGTCGAGCTTGGTCGCCAAGTAATTGCCGTTGGCCTGCACCTCGGCCAGGAATTCGGGCTGATTGGTGTGGTTGAGCACGGCCCGGGCCACGGTACAGACTAGCGAGCCACCGGCAAAAGTACTGCCGTGGTCGCCTGGCTCAATGGTCTCAGCTACGGCCTGGGTCAGTAAGATGGCGCCCATAGGTAGGCCACCGGCCAGAGGTTTGGCCAGGGTCATAATATCGGGAGTGATACCGTACCCCTGGTGGGCCCAAAGCGTGCCCGTGCGCCCCAGACCGCATTGCACCTCGTCGGCAATCAGTAAAGCCCCGGCTTCGTCGCACAGGACGCGTAAACCGCTCAAAAATTCAGGTTCAGCCGGAGTCACTCCACCCTCCCCCTGCACCGGCTCGACAATCACCGCACAAGTGCGTTCGGTGATGACCTGGCGGGCGCTGTCGAGATTATTAAATTCGGCAAAGGTGACGTCGCCAATGAGGGGCTCAAAGGGAGCGCGATATTTTTCAGTGGCCGTTACAGCCAGGGCTCCCATCGTGCGACCATGGAAAGCGCCACTAAAGGCCACCAGACCGGTTTTATCGGGGTGGCCCTTGGCGCGAGCCCATTTTCGGGCAAATTTGAGTGCGCCCTCATTAGCTTCGGTGCCGCTGTTACAGAAAAAGACGCGGTCGGCAAAAGAAGCCTGGCACAGGTCGCGGGCCAGTAGCGCATGAGGGCCGGTATGGTACAGGTTCGATACGTGCAACAGCCCCTCGACGCTCTGTTGGATGGCCTCGATAATGGTTTGACTGTGGTACCCCAGGGCATTGACTGCAATCCCACTGCCGGCGTCAAGATATTGTCGTCCCTCGGAGTCGTACAGCCAGACCCCTTCGCCACGCTCCAACACAAAATCCGGGCGCTTATAGGTTTGTAAAACGTATTGTTGTTCCAGGGTAATGATTTCTTGTTTGTCAGTCATGATGTGTATCCCTATTATGAAAAGATTTTTTTGATGGAAGCATAGAGTTCACTGCACAATTGTCGTGCCCGTGCCTTCTTTTAGGCCGGCCAAATTGGTGATTTTTACAGCCGGTACTCCCCCGGCTACAGCGGCCAGGGCGGAACGAACTTTGGGGATCATGCCGTCAACAATGACTTTTTTGGCAATCAACCGTCCAACCTCAGCCGTGGTCAGGTGAGGCAGGAGTTCCTCATCGTGCAGCACCCCCGGCACGTTGGAAATAAATACCAGCGCCTCAGCTTGCATAGCAATGGCCACAGCTTGGGCGACGTGGTCGGCATTGACGTTAAAGATACTGCCATCTGGACCGTAGCAAATGGGGGAAAGTACCGCAGTGATGCCATCTTCCAATAACCGGCTAAAAACTTCGACCCGTACCTGTACCACCCGCCCGACTTGACCCAGGTCGCCCTCGGGGTGCTCCAATTTCTCCGCTTTAATCGAGGCCCGGTCTACACCCGACATGCCAAAAGCATCCACCCCGGCCGCTACCAACGAGGCCACCAACCGCTTGTTGATACGACCGGCCAGGACCATTTTCACAATGTCAAGCGATTGGGCATCGGTCACGCGGAGACCGCTAATGTATTGAGGCTCGACGCCCAGCCGGTTTTGCAGTTCGCGAATTTCTTTACCCCCACCGTGGACCAGGATGGGCGGGACCGGTAGGGCGACCACTGCCTGGCCCATTTTATTGATAAAGGTCGGATCATCGATTTCGTTACCACCGATTTTGATCACAAGCATCGCTTGCTCCTGGTACCGACTACTAGATTAGTTTCTGTTGCAAAACCTTGTAGTAGACGCATCCCCATGCGTCTACGGCAGGCATAGGGATGCCCTGGCTACGTTTTGCAACCTGGTTCTTGTTGCAAAACCTTGTAGTAGACGCATCCCCATGCGTCTACAGCGGGTATAGGGATGCCCTGGCTACGTTTTGCAACAAGAACTAGATTAGTCCTTCCGTTTCTGCCAGGCCAAACATTACGTTAAAATTCTGCACGGCCTGGCCAGCAGCGCCTTTCCCCAGGTTATCGATGGACGAGCAGAGGATAAGCTGGCGCGGCGTGACCGGTGTGATCGAAATGGCGCACCGATTGGTTCGTTGGGTATGAGCCATTGAAGCCAATTGACCCGGTGGCAGAAGCCAGATCAATGGCTCATTGGCATAACTGTCGGCATAAAGGCGTTGGACCGTCTGGGGTGACAGATCATCCATCAATGAAACATAAATCGTTGAAAGCATGCCCCGGCTGATTGGCACCAGATGGGGGGAGAAGATGAGCTTGTCACCCGGTCCGCCCAGATTGTTGATACTCTGGGTCATCTCGGCGATGTGACGGTGGTTTTGGCCGATGTTGTAGGGTCGCAGGTCTTCGTTCACTTCAACAAAATGGGTTTTGAGCGTGGCTTTGCGCCCGGCCCCACTGACACCGCTCTTACTATCGGCAATAATCGGCGCGGCCGGATCAAGCAGGTTGGCCTTGAGCAAGGGGTAAAGGGCCAACAATACACTGGTGGGGTAACAGCCGGGATTGGCTAACAGGTCGGTTTCACCCACCTCGGCCCGGTTCATTTCAGGCAGGCCATAAACGGCCTCGTTGAGCAACCTTGGCGCTTCATGGGGTACCCCGTACCATTTTCGATAAATGTCAGCATCGGTCAGGCGGAAATCGGCCGAGAGGTCTATCACCCGCACCCCCGCCTCTCGGGCGGCGATGACAGTCGGCATACTGGCCCCGTGCGGCAGGCAACAAAACACCGCCTCGACCTGGTCGAGGGGTGCATCGGCCATAGCCCTCAGGGGAATATCCCAGGGTACAGGATACAGGTCGCTTAAGGTTTTACCGGCGGCGCTTTCTGAGGTGGCAAAAACCAGTTGAACTGCCGGATGTTTTCTAATGATATTAATGATTTCAAAACCGGTATAACCGCTTGCTCCAAAAACACCTGCTTTGATCATTTTTTGCCCCTACCGTATCATCTCAATAATTCGAGGTGGGGTAGGGGCGAGGC
>DAOUMU010000143.1:0-14760 GCA_034409055.1 Anaerolineae bacterium | reverse complement strand
GTCATATTTCTTTCAGCCTTTCTGTTGATCTCAATCTCTATTTTGCCTAACTCGTAGCATCCCAGCTTTGGCCCGATTACGCAAATTTCTGTCTGGCCAATTTCTCATTTCTTAGTAGCATTAGCCTTTAGCCCCGACGATAAACTATTAGCCCTGGGTAATTGGCAAGGTGTCGTGCAAGTCTGGCACACAGAGGATTGGAGTCTGCGCTGGAAGGCCAGCCACGACGATGCGGTGCGCAAGGTGGCCTTTAGTCCAGACGGCCAGCGACTGGCCACCGTTAGCTTTGATGGCACGGCTCGCTTATGGGACACGACCACCGGAAATCAAATTGCCCAACTGCACAACGATTATTGGGTCTACGGCCTGGACTTTAGCCGCGACGGCCAACACCTGGCCACGGGCAGTTTTGACGGCAAAGTGATCCTGTCAGAGGCAGCAACCGGCCAGCCCATCAACGAGTACCAACACGAATGGCAGGTCACTGATTTAGCTCTCAGTCCCGATGGTCCCTGGTTGGCGGTGATGACCTCTGGTTCTTGGGGGCCGGTTGAGCTGGTGGTGTGGGACATAGTGACCCAGGAGCGGCGAACGTTGGCCGAGCACAAGGGACTGCCCAACCATTCCAACGTGGTTTTCAGTCCCGATACCAAATGGCTGGCGGCAGCAGTCAACACCGATACGATAACGGTGTGGGAGACGCTCATCTGGCCCGAAGCAGCCCATCTGGAAAAACCGCCAGGCTTTGTCATGCAGCTCGCTTTCAGCCCTGATGGTCGTTGGTTAGCCGGGGTGATATTCAATGGAGAGACGGACAACAAAGTTTGGGTTTGGGAGGTGCCAAGCTGGCGGATCGTCTCAAAAATGGACCAGGCCGACGTTGTCCATGATATTGCCTTTAGTCCTGATGGCGAGTGGCTGGTCACCGGCCTGGGCCAGGGCATCGAACATCCACCGGCCAACGAAGGCCAGTTGTGGGCCGTAACCAGCGGAAAATTGGTGGCCCGTATGCCCCACGACAGTCAAGTTTTAGCAGTGACCTTCAGCCATAACGGCCAGTGGGTGGTCACCGGTAGTATTGACCACACGGTACGGATATGGAGTGTCCAATAATCTACTTCTGTTGAACGGCACGAGCGCGTACGCGCCGGCGACCGGCCGGTGAGGGGCTATGACTTAACCCCGTGATGCGGCGCAGGGCCACCACCACCATCAATTCCAGGCAGATGAGAATGGTCAGGCTGGCCCCGACAAAGCGGAAGAAATCCTGGCGGGCCTGGCGGGTATTTCGGGCGGCAATGCTCTCTACCGGACTGGGGACAGGCGAGGCACCCATTTCAGCGGTGTGAACCGTTATGTCATTCTCCGGGGCAAGTTCAGTCTCAAGGTCTGGCTCAGTTACCACCGGGGCTTGAGCGGCAAGCGTTTCGGGAGGTGAGACCGGATTGGGGGCCATGCTCGGCCTCGGCGGTACCGGTTCTGGGGCTGCATCCTCCTCAGTAGGCTGCGGGGTTACTGCCACCGCCGCCGGTTGGGCCAGGGGTTGTCCTTTGATAATTTCCAGGTGGTGCTGGCCGGTCGGGGCGTTAAAAACGGTGTAGGTGTCGTGGCCGATGGTCTCGGTTTCAAATTCGACGGGTTGATCGTCTACGGTCACCGTCCTGATCTGTTCCGACTGTAACTTAAGGACTTTAACCGTCACCAGCCCGCTGGCATTGGTGCCGTAGTCGATTTTGATGGCATCCTGATCCCAATCGTAGCTGTAAGCGGCGTAACGATCGGTGGCAGACTGGTAGACGCGGATAAAGCCGTCATTGAGTCCCAGGCGAGGTTGTAAGGTCAGGCCGCGGCCATCCAACTCCACGCCAAAAAAGCCGGCGATAATGGCGCTGCCCATGGTACCGGCGGCCGCACTGTAATAGTGGCTCCCTTCGTGACGCGAGTCGGTGGTGGACTGCCACTCGATAATGTTGCCGGGGTGCTTCTGCCACTCGTTGGCCACTTGCAACAGATGCCTCTGACCTTCTTTGCTGAAACCATTGAGAAACTCGGCTTTTATCTGCACGCCCCCCCACCAATCCCACACGCCACCGTTTTGATAGTTACCGTAGCCCATGCCCAGGTAATCAAAAAACAGATCAGGCCACTGGTTGGGATAATAAGGGTAGATAGACAGGCCGGGCTTTTTGGCCCCCACCGCCAGGCGCGCTTCCTCCAGGCTATGGAAGATAGCCTCATTTTGCTGGAAACCGGTCAATCCGGCATAAGCCGCCAGAGCGTTCGAGATACTGACCATGCGCGACTCTTCAAAACTGTGTTCCAGGGGGGTCACGTGGGTATGGGTCAGGTAAAAGCCTTTATCGACCTGCCAGAGTTGAGCATTGGTTTGCGCCTTTAGCGTTTCGGCTTTGTTTTGCCAGGCGTCGGCCCGGGCAATATCGCCCGCCGCCGCGTTCATTTTGGCCAGTTCAATCAGGGCTATATAGGCCAGGGCCTGGTCATAAATGGAGACGGTTAGATGGTCCTGGGCCGGATTGTAATCGGTGTAGCCAGGCCCTTTTTCAAATTTCACGTCCCCCCAATCGGTGGTGTGACCCCGCCACAGCAATTGCCGCTCTGGGTCCAAGCGATGGCTATAAAGCCAGTCCGCCGCCAGATTAAGACGCTCGATAATCGACCGGCCGTTGATGTCACTTTGCAGCCAATCAGTATTATAAGTCATATTGTAGTAAAGATAGGCGGCGTGGATCAGGCTGGTTTCTTCATCGGTGGTAATGGTCTGTTTATTGTTCCGACCCTGAGGCGTGATAATGCCACCAATCGCCCCTGCTCCGGCGACCACCCCAAAATCGCCATCCAGACTGCGAGTGTTGGCCGTATATTGCCGGCGCAAGTAGGCTTCAATCGGCTCACGTAGATAGGCGTCGGGATAATAATATTGGGCCGTTTCCATACCCCAGGCAATATCGCGGATGTACATTTCCGGGTAAGCTTTACCGGGGCGGAAGCCGTGGATAACTTCGTTACCGATCTGGAAAACGGCTTCACCGTGGGAGAAATTATGAGGAATATAACCGGCAGTCGCGTTCAGGTCCGGCAGACCGGGCAACAGCCAGGTCGTTTCCGTGTTGTAGGACAGGTCCGTGGGCAAAGCACGATTGGCCCTGGCCGGTTGGGCCGGACTGATAACGATACCCAGCCCAATCAGCCCACAAATTGTGGCCAAACTGGTCAGAAGCAGCAAGTAAGCGGTGAGCAGGCGACGGGGTGAGGACACAACAGGCACAGAATTTTCTTTTAATTTTGCCGGGTATTTCTTCATAGAGTCGTACCCTGGTCAGTGTGCCTAATGATATAAGGCAAGTGGCCAACTTGCCACGGTTCCATTGACAAGTTATGTAGAACGGGCTTTCTAGCCTGTCCTACTCTGGACAGACTAAAAGTCTGTCCCACAAATCGAGTGACTATACATAATCAGTATACATAATAATTAGAAAGTCGGCAAATATTTCAAATTAAGTGTTCTACTTGGCGAGGGCGGTTATAGTACAAAAGTTCTATAGTGACAAATCAGGAAGGCCTGATAAAACAATACGGCGGTTTCCCGTTTCCCGATAAAACTGGATTTTCAGAAGGAGGTGTGGTATTATCAGGATGCCTGATATTCCAATATCTTGATTTCTTTCTGCATCCAAGTTAGGTTTGCTGATTTAACCCTTTGATACATCAATAAGTCTGAAATGATATAATCAGGTAAAATTCCTGTAGGGACAGCATATGAAACCTGATTTAACTGTCGAGCTGCTTCACCAAGAAGCCCACAATTTTGCTCAAGCCGAATCTCAACATAATGAGCCATCATTATTCGGGGTAACAGATGGAAAAGCTGTTGGAACGTATTTGGAGCATAAATTCCAACAATATCTGCATACCAAATATACTTATGTGGAAGGCAGTTCAGCAAAAGGAATTGATTTTCCTGAGTTGAGTATTGACATAAAAGTTACACGTATAAAACAACCACAATCATCTTGCCCGTTTAAATCTGCAAGACAGAAGATATTTGGACTCGGATATTCCTTATTGGTCTTTGTGTACGAAAAATTTGATGACCCACAGACTGAAACGGGACGGTTAAACATTCTTCATACAACCTTCATTGAGGAGCGTCGCACCGCCGACTATCAAACAACAACAGGTATACGGCAAATACTTGAAAATGACGGAAACGAGGATGACCTTGTAGCATTTATGCAAGACCGTTACTTGCCGATTAGTGATGTAGAAGCATACCAGATTGCGGAGGAACTTTTACAGAAGCCGCCTGAAATCGGTTATCTCACCATCTCCAATGCCCTTCAGTGGCGATTGCAATATCGCCGGGTCATTGAAAAGGCGGGTGAAGTTGACGGTATCATTCGGGTTTTGTAGGCGATTATGGCGATTAGAAAAAAAGAATTTGGGGATTTTCAAACGCCTATTAAACTATCTCGACAAGTATGCCATCTCCTCTTGGAACAAGGTATCTTGCCTGCTACCATCGTTGAGCCAACTTGCGGTAAGGGTAGTTTTGTCCTTGCTTCACTTGAGTATTTTCCTCAAGCGAGAACAATTTTTGGTATTGACATTAACGCCAATCATATTCACTCGATCAGACAAGAATTGGAACGCCGAAATTTATTGGATAAGGCTGAGTTACGCCATTGTGATTTTTTTGATTTAGACTGGAAATCAGTCTTAGCTGAGTTTCCCGAACCCTTACTTATCATCGGAAATCCACCCTGGGTAACAAATTCAACATTAGGCATTCTGAACAGTCAAAATCTTCCTGAGAAAACGAATTTTCAGAATCATTCTGGTTTAGATGCCATTACAGGCAAAAGTAACTTTGATATATCAGAATGGATGTTAATTCGTCTGATAGAATGGGTTAGTGGTCGAGACGGTGTCTTGGCGATGCTGGTGAAAACCAGTGTTGCTCGTAAAGTATTAAAATATCTTTGGGAAAACCGGGCAGAAATTGGGCAATCTCACATATATCTATTGGATGGAAAACAAGAATTTGGGGTTTCCGTAGATATGTGTTTGTTTGTATGCAACACCAAAGGTAGTCGCAAGAGTCAGATCTGTAAAGTGTATAATGGTTTATACAATGAGGCTTTTCTAACCACTTTTGGATTCAGTGATGGTCATTTGATTGCCAATATAGATAACTATAACCAGTGGAAACATTTAATATCTACAGATGAAAAACTTTATAAATGGCGTTCCGGTGTCAAACATGATGCAGCCAAAGTAATGGAACTAACCAGATACACGGCCTTCTATAAAAATGGTTTGGGTGAAACTTGTGTTCTGGAGGATGATTACATTTACCCTTTGTTTAAAAGTTCTGATATTGCTAAAAGCACAGTAAGCGAACCCCGTCGGTGGATATTAGTTCCTCAAACCTATGTTGGTGAAAATACAGTTCATATTAAACATAAAGCACCCAAAACTTGGGCTTATTTGAATAATCACAAAGCATTCTTTGATAAAAGGAAAAGTTCTATATATAAGAACAAGCCAAAGTTTTCGATTTTTGGGGTAGGCGATTATTCATTTGCCCCCTGGAAAGTTGCAATTTCCGGCTTGTACAAAAATCTACAATTTGTCGTAATTGGGCCTTACAAAGATAAACCTGTAATCCTTGACGATACTTGTTACTTTATTCCCTGTGAAAGCAAAAGCGAAGCTGATTTTTTAGCGTATCTGCTAAATTCTTCTGTGGCTAAAGAATTTTTTAGTTCTTTCATATTTTGGGACTCGAAGCGTCCTATTACAGCCAATATTCTTAGCAATTTAGATGTATTGTTACTTGCTGAAGAATTGGGAGTTGAAAAAGAAATCAAGAAATACGTGCAGAGCGTAAAGGTTAAGCAACTTTCGTTATTGCCGCTTTAGAGACATGGTTTCACCGGTACTACGACAGACAGTTTAAGAATTTCCAGGCTGTGGTTGAACACTATGCGGAGGATATTGTTCAGAAATGGATAGATTATTTCGTTCTACATCGTCAAATATCACCGGAGCAGATTACCCATCGGCTACGGTAACAGAGCAGGAAGATTGGGTCATTGCTATTGAGCAAGCTGAATATGTAGAAGAATATGTCTTGCGGCTTAAATTCAGTGATGGCAAAGAAGCAGAGGTTGATTTTGGGCCGTTTCTCCGGCAATCACTCAATCCGTTGATCAGGAAGTATTTAGACAAGGATATGTTCAAGCAATTTACGGTGGAAAATGGTGACTTGTTTTGGAATGATTATGATTTATGTTTTCCGATAGCAGACTTGTATGAAGGACGCATTTAATCTTGAGTCGTGATAAGATGTCTTTAATTGGGAAAGCTAAGTGATAGCGGCGGGGCCATCGTTGACCCCGCCGCTGCTTGTTACCAGAACCGGACTTAAGAATTTCTCCAATAGCCGCTGAACTCAGGGCCGGACTTGGCCATTGCCCAGAACAACCCACTTGTAGGTGGTCAACTCCTTGAGGCCCATCGGGCCGCGGGCGTGTAGGGGTTGGGTGCTGATGGCCACTTCCGCACCCAGACCGAATTGGGCCCCGTCGTTGAAACGGGTACTGGCATTGACCATAACGGCGGCGGAATTGACCTCGTTGACAAAGCGCATAGCTGTGGTGTAATCCTCGGTGATAATGGCCTCGGTGTGACCGGTGCTGTGGGTATAAATATGGTCGATGGCTTCGTCCAGATTATCCACCACCTTGACCGCGGCCACGAGCGATAGAAATTCGGTATCGAAATCCTGGGGGCCGGCCGGTTTAACGGCCGGGTGGTCCTCTAGAATAGCCAGTGCGCGCGGTTCACAGCGAATCTCGACCTTATGTTCAGCCCAGGCCTCGACCACGTACGGCAGAATTTGGCGAGCGACGGCCTGGTGAACCAGCAATGTATCCAGCGCATTGCACACGGACGGACGCTGCACTTTGGCATTGACGGCAATGGGCACCACTTTGGTTAAATCTGCCGCAGCATCAACATAGAGGTGACAAATACCAATCCCTCCGGTAATGACCGGCACGGTGGCATTGTCAATGGCAAATTGATGCAGGGCGGCCCCACCCCGGGGAATGATCATGTCAATCAGGCCATTGGCCTGCAACATCTCTTTGACCAGGGCCCGATCCGTCGACTCGATCAGTTGTACACTCTCGACCGGCAAGCCGGCTGCTTCACAACCAGCTTGTACGGCCTTGGCCAAGGCCCGGTTGGAGTGGGCAGACTCTTTGCCACCGCGCAAAATGGCCGCGTTACCACTTTTAAGGCACAAGGCAGAAATATCTATGGTCACATTGGGCCGGCTTTCGTAAATGACGCCAATCACCCCAATCGGGATGCGCCGCTTGCTAACGCGTAAGTCATTGGGCAAACGGCGGCTTTCAAACTCTTCGCCCACCGGGTCGGGCAAGTTGACAATGGATTTGACGTCACTGGCGATGCTGGCCAGGCGAGGCGCAGTCAGCAACAACCGGTCGAGCAGGGCTTCACTCAGACCACTGGCCCGCCCCACCTCAATATCCCGGTCGTTGGCCTGCAATATAAGTGGCTCCTGCTCCATAATGGTCTCGGCAATAATTTCCAGGGCCTTATTTTTGGTGGCAGTATCCAGCGTGGTCAAAACACGGGCTGCTTTTTTAGCTGCTTTACCTTTGGTCGTGAGTTCATCATTCATTAATCAAATTCCTTTCCCCCTTAATGAAAACTAGCCTCAGTAGATCCAATTTTTAGGCTCCGAGCGGACCACAGTCCGCGTTTTGGCCGCTGGACTGTGGTCCAGCTAGAGCAAATTTGGATCTACTGAGCCTGGCACGTAAGTTCGGAGCAGGACAGACGGCTCCGTGACCTCAATTTCGAACTGACCGAGGACAGCCGGTAGCAAAGTAAACCGAACAGCCGGCAGCTCAAGGGGTTGACCAGCCCAAACAACCCGGCCCAGTCCCGTCATCGTCCCCCAAATTTCGAACGTGCTGCCCTCACATTGCCCTTTGAAAGAAGCTCCGGCTCGCTCAAAGGTAATCCGTTCTACGTTGAAATAGGGACAGGTGGTGATCAGCTCCCGGCGGAAGCCCTGGCCCTCCTCAAGCAACCGGGGCGAGAACGGCCCCGGTTCGACCAGCTCAAAATTAATCACCTCCAGGGCCTTGTCGATATGGAGCGGGCGTGGTTTGCCATCGACGCCCAGCCGGTTCCAATCATAAACGCGGTAGGTAGTGTCGGAGTTTTGTTGGATTTCGGCCAGGATAATACCGGCCATAATGGCGTGAACCGAACCAGCAGGAATAAAAATGGCATCACCTGCTTTGACCGGGAGTTGGTGCAGGCAAGACTCTAAATTTCCTGCTTCAAGTGCCTGCCGGAAGGAAGCCGGGCTGACGCCAGGTTTGAGACCATAGATGAGGTAGGCTCCTGGTTCGGCGTGGAGAATGTACCACATCTCGGTTTTGCCCAGTTCACCATTTTCGTGAACGGTGGCATAGGCATCACTGGGATGAACCTGGACCGAAAGACGTTTGTTGGCATCCAATAACTTAATTAACAAAGGAAATTTGCCCCGGTCCAGCATAGCCTGCGACCGGCTGCCCACCAAGTCCAGCCCCAGCATGGTTAATAGTTCTGGCAGGGTTTTTCCGGTCAGGGGACCGTTATCGACTTTGGTTGGCGAGGAAGGATGACCAGATACGTCCCAACTTTCGGCGACAATACCGGGCGGCAGGGTTCGATCCAGTTTTGTTTCAAGATTGCGTCCGCCCCAGATGTAATCTCGAAAGACAGGGGTAAAGGTCAGGGGATAAATATTTTTGTTGTCCATAAAACAATTTTGACTCAGGATTGTTTTTTGGGCAAATCCAGAACCGGTGATATTTTTCACACCCAAAATTTACTGACGCGGGGCGTCCTTATTTGCAGTGATAATTATCATCGCTATAATTGGAGGCTGCGCGAGGAAGGAGGAAGATTTGCCATGCCTCAAATAAAAATTGCTGCCTCAATTCTGGCCGCCGATTTTGCCCGCCTGGGTGAACACGTTCAAGAAGCCGAGGCAGCCGGCGCAGATTGGATCCACGTTGACGTGATGGACGGCCATTTTGTACCTAACATCACCATCGGCCCCCTGATCGTTCGCGCCCTGCGGCCGGTCACCAACCTGCCCCTGGACGTACATTTGATGATTGAGCAACCAGAACGTTACCTGGCTAACTTTGCCAAAGCCGGCGCAGATGTCCTGACCGTGCACGTTGAAACCTGTCCGCATCTCCACCGCACGATCCAGCAAATCAAAGAGCTGGGGATCAAAGCCGGGGTGACGCTCAATCCGGCCACGCCCCTCTCTAGCCTGGTAGACATCTTACCTTACGTTGACCTGGTTCTGATTATGTCGGTCAATCCCGGCTTTGGCGGACAGTTTTATATCCCGGCCAGTACTGCTAAAATTGCCCGGCTGCGGGCTATGCTGGACGAGATTGGCTCTGAAGCCGAGTTAGAGGTGGATGGCGGGGTTAATCTAACCACGATTGGCCAAGTGGTTGGCGCCGGGGCGACCGTGTTAGTGGCCGGTTCGGCCGTCTTTAACGACCGGGCGCCGGTAGCAGAGAACATCAAGCAATTGCGGAAGCGTTGTGGCTGATGAATAACTATTTTATGAACTGAAAAAGGAGTCTAAACCATGATTGTCACTACAGACCAACTATTCAAAGTGGCTTACGGCAAATTTGCTGTGGGTGCTTACAACGTCAACAATATGGAACAGACCGTAGGCTTGTTCAAAGGCAATGTCGATTCTCAAGCGCCCTTTATCCTGCAAATCTCTAGGGGAGCGCGTAAATACGCGGGCGTAAAGATGCTAGAAGCGATCATCCGCGCCGCCGAAGAGATGTTTCCCGAAGCCATCCTGGCCGTCCATCTGGACCACGGCGACGAGCAAACCTGTTACGATTGTATCGACTCTGGCTTTTATAGCTCGGTCATGATCGACGCCTCTCACCATCCTTTTGAGGAAAACATCGCCATTACCCGGCGCGTGGTAGAACGAGCCCACGAGAAAGGGGTTAGTGTCGAGGCTGAATTGGGCATGCTGGGTGGTGTAGAAGAAGACATTGCCGTGGACGAAAAGCATGCCATGCTGACCGACCCGGACGAAGCAATCGAATTTGTAAAGAGGAGCGGCTGCGATAGCCTGGCCGTGGCCATCGGCACCAGCCACGGGGCTTATAAATTTACAGGGACGCAGAGCCTTCACCTGGACCGCATTGAATCCATTCAACAGCGTTTGCCCGGCTTTCCTTTAGTCATGCACGGTTCCAGTTCCGTGCCAGCCGAGGAGGTACGGCGCATCAACGAGGCCGGGGGAGGGCTGGACCCATCGGCCAAAGGGGTTGATGAGAACGAATTTGCCAAAGCCGTGCCCCTGGGCGTGACCAAAGTCAACATCGACACCGATGGTCGCCTGGTCTGGACGCGGGTGCATCGTGAATATTTCCGAGACAACCCCGAGGTGTTTGATTTTCGCAAGCCGGGCAAGATTTTGATCGACGAGTATGCTGCTTTCATCGCCCACAAGAACGAGAAGCTCTTATCAGCCGGTCAATTAGAGACGGTACGAACGGCCGTAAGCTAGGGCGTGTTGACATATCAGCATTAGCTTTACAATGCATTAGTACCAGACCAAATTAATTGTGATAGGTTCGTAGTAACGGCTTTAGTCGTTTTTGTCGTTTAATTAACGACTAAAGTCGTCACTACCACTCATCAAAACTTTCCTGGTCAAGTACTAGCTGTCGGGGTGAACCTCCCTCGCTGGCGCATCCCCCTGCGTTAGCGGGATATATTGAAACGGAACATTGCTTCTCACCCGGAACCTCCTCAAGCAGCTATGTTATCACCCAACCACCGGCCTTGGCCATTCACTGGCCAGCATGCCGTAAACTACGTGGTCAACAAAGTGATCGTAAAGCCATTCTGGCTGGCGGATGATGCCCTCCTCCTTAAACCCTAGCCTGCCTGGAATGGCCCGGCTTTTTCTATTGCCAACCGCACAACGTATCTCCACCCGGTTTAAGCTCCATTCGGTAAAGGCATAATCCACCAGGGCCTGGCAAGCCCTGGTGACGAGACCTTGTCCCTGATAGGCAGCCGCCAACCAATAGCCGATACTGGTAGACCGGTTGACCCAATCGACCCCATGATAACCAATGACCCCGACCAGCTTGCCTCGAAACCAAATCCCCACCTGAAAGCCATTGTTGGCCGCAAATTTATCCAGGGAGTGACGGACGAACTTTTTCGTGTCTGCCGGAGAGGTGTTATCATCTAACCAGGGCAACCATTCACGAAGATAGGCTCGATTTTGATCGACCAGCCTGAACAATTCTGGTACGTGCCGTTCTTCCAATAGACGCAGTTCTGTGTTACCGTCAATTCTAAAGTGAAACATCGTTCTCACCTGCTTAAGGTATGCCCGGAATGGGGCGTACTTTTCTCCGGCCATGCCCGCCTCACCAGTTCTTGCGCCAATTAGCGACAATAATCGACTGGTCGAGGGTCGTTTCCACCTCAATCGTTTCCGATAACCTGGCCAGTACGGTTTCACGGTCTGCGGTGGCCACGACGGTCAGACGCCAATGGCAGGGAATGGGTTTGGTATCGAGGGTAATGTCGTAAAAGCCAGGCGGCCAGGTAGAGCTTTCGTTAAACGACCCCCAGCCAACCGGGCCGGAGGGGTTAGAGATGACCCGAAAGTCGCCACACTGGGCTTCGACAAACACCCCATCGACCGGATTGCCGTTTACATCGGTGATGTTGCCCAAAAAGCGGGTCAGACCGTAGTTGACGTCGCCGTACCAACCGGTTGGCTCAAACTGATAGGTGACCGGAACCGGCGTAGGGGGTACAGGTGTGACCGTCGGCTCAGGAGGCGGTGGTACTGAAGCAAGGGGGATACCCTCCACATTTCTGGCTTCGACCACCGAAGCGGCCACCCAACCGGCCGGGCCGTCGGGTTGCTGTACCTGCCACCACGTGCCCGGCTCATTCCGGCCAATAACCAGCAGGGGATTAGCGGCGAGCAACGAACCAATCACCGGGTAGTTTGTGCCCGGCCCGGCCCGGATGTTGACCGTAATGGATGAAACCACCTGCGGACTGAGCGGTGTCGGGGTGGCGGTGGGCGTGGCGGTAGGCAAGTCGATGGGCGTGGCTGTCGGGGTTGGTGTGGACGTTGATGTTGGTTCAGGCGTAGGCGCTTCGGTTGCTTTGATCAGAACCAGGACTGTCGCCGTTGGTGAGGGGGTAAACGTGGGCAGCGGGGTGGCCTGGCTAACCAACTGCGTAGCGCCACTGTCTTGAAAAACGGTGGTGTAAAGGAGCGTAAAGCCGAGATAGGCCAGTAGAGCTAACAGTAAAACCAAACTCCAAACTGATGCTCTTTTCATGGGTATCTTACCATCCATTCTAAAGCAAACTTAAGATTAAGCCCAATACTTTTCAAATAACGATCATGTCATTCTGAACGGAGCGTAGCGGAGTGAAGAATCTCCACGCTGCTAGCCTATCGATGGCCCGCAACTGAGGAGATTCTTCGGCTTCGCCTCAGAATGACATGCTATGAAACCTCTTATTTGAAAGGTATTGAGATTAAGCCCGTTCTTTATTTCGGCCCGGTGAATGTTGAAGCTCAGCATACCGGCCGGGCGAAACGCCGGTGATTTGCTTGAAGACGCGTGAAAAATGATGCGCGTCATTAAAACCAACATGGAAGGCAACCTCAAAAACAGACAAGCGTTGCTCACTTAGCAGGCGTTTGGCCTGGTTGATACGACAACGAGTATGGAATCGTTTGGGAGACTCACCTAACCATTTTTCAAAGAGGGCCCGCAGGTGAGATTGGCTCAGACCAACCGCCGCCGCCGTCTCTGCAGCGCTGAAGGGGGCCGCATAATTTTCTCTCAAGAAAATGATGGCGTTACGAACGGCTTCCGGATAGGCCGATTCCGGTGCGGCAGAAGTGCCAGAGATTTCTTCTACCCGGGCCATCAGTTCGTAAAAAACACCTACCGCCCGCAAGGGGTAGCCCGGCTTGCGCAGGATCAGAATCTCCCGTATTTCAACAAACATGGCCTCGATTTCAGTATCGTAACCGGGTGACAAAATTTGTACGTTCAGATCACCGAGAACGCGCGGCCAACTTCCCCCGAGCGCAAACCAATGATGTTTCATCCCCTGGCGGCTGCTGTAGGTAAAGGAATGATGAGACGGGACGATTAATATCTGGCCTCTGGAAACCGGTTCCTTATATCCTGGAGACTCAAAAGAAGCCTGACCGCTCAAATGATAAAAGACCTGAGTCTGGTGGGTGTGTTCAAAACTACCGGTGATGTAATCGGGCTTGCAGTGATATTCACCCGCCTGAGCAACATAAAAATCAAGGTTGGCAGGGATACTCAAGCCGTACCCGGTGCGCCAGTAATTGTAGCGCCTCGGGCGTCCACCGTTATTTGTACCGCCGGAGATTGGGCGGGATGGCAGACTGTTAATCATCGTTTTGTCCACCAAAACAATCGGTTACTCCAAATATTTATAGTATGATTTGGTTTATAATACAAATCATGTATCTTCTACACAGATTTTGGACACGGTAATAATGAAACAAAAGATAAAAACGCTACTCTCAAAATTTGATCTGCGGTCTACAATGAAAAATTACCTGTTGTTGACGGTTGGTTCCCTGTTGCTGGCGATAGCAGTGGATATATTTTTGGCTCCGGCCGATATTTCGCCGGGTGGGGTAACCGGTATCGCCCTCATTATTAATGAGTTTACCGGCTGGCCAATCGGCTCGACTATGCTGGTGCTGAATATCCCGATGTTGGGGCTGGGCTTTCGCTACCTGGGCCGGTTCCGTTTTCTCACCAGAACGCTCTATGTGGTGCTGCTATACAACCTGGGCGTAGACTTTCTGGCTGCCTGGCTACCCCCCAGGGGGATCACGGATGATCTGCTGCTTAATGCCTTATACAGCGCCGTGGTCGGCGGAATTGGCAGCGGACTCATTTATCGAGGATACGGTACCCCCGCCGGCACGGGCATCCTGGGGCGGGTGGTACAGTTAAAAACCGGCATCCCACTTAGCCAGGTTTACCTGGTGACCGATGGCGGTACGATTATGGCTATGGGTCTGGTCTTCGGTTGGGAGAGGGCCCTATATTCCTTATTAACCTTGTTTGTGTGGGGATTGGCTACGGATTACGTGTTGGAGGGACCCAGCGTGGTACGCACGGCTTTCATCGTCACTGACCGGGCTGAGGAGGTAAGCCATGCGGTTTTAAACCGCCTGGGATTGGGGATTACGGCCTGGACTGGACAGGGCATGTTCACGGCAACCCAGCGTACGATCCTCTTTTGCACCGTCAGTCGGGCTGATGTGAATGCCCTCAAAGCGATGATCGCAGAAGTAGACCCACACGCCTTCATGGTCATTGGCCAGGGACATCAAGCGATCGGGGGGGTGTTGCGACAACCCAGGCCCGTGGTGAAACAACCGGCTCCCGTCCAAGAACCCGTTGGCGGGAGATAGCCTCAGTAGATCCAATTTTCAAGCTCGGAGCGGACCAGTGCGAAGACCTGTGCAGCTTTGCTGCCTCCCTGTGGGACAGTCCGCGTTTTGGCCGCTGGACTGTGGTCCAGCTAGAGCAAATTTGGATG
>DAOUMU010000142.1:0-3744 GCA_034409055.1 Anaerolineae bacterium | reverse complement strand
GGGTACACCCTGGAACCGGTCTACAACGGCACAGGTGACCGGGTGGCCCAGACGGTGGGGGTTAGCACGACCTACTTTGCCCTGGACGTGGCGGGTGGTTTGCCGGAGGTGATCTACACCAGCGAGGGCAACGCCTACCCTTCGACTTTGCTCAGGGCAAGCTTGCATTTACCCGGTGTGATCGTGGCCGAGAGCGCGACGGGTGAGACTCGCTACTTGCTCAGCGATGGCCTGGGCAGCATCCGCCAGGCCGTGGATGAGAATGGCGAGGTTGTCTCCTACCACGAGTTTGACCCCTACGGCAATCCGGTGACCAATGATGGCGGTGATCTTTATGGTTTTACCGGAGAATGGTGGGAGGGTTACAATGAGTTGCTGCATTTGCGGGCGCGGTGGCTGATGCCGGGGACGGGGACGTTTTTGAGCCGGGATCCGGTGGAGAGTGAGCCGCCTTATGCGTATGTGGGGGGGAATCCGGTAAATTTTGTTGATGCAAGCGGCCACTTACGTAATGAGACCATTACTCGGTTGCTCGGTCGCCAGTCATTTAAACATGTTATGTCTCGTGCTAGAATGAATAGTAGTTTTGGTTTACTAAAAGCACTACAAGATTTGCGAATCGGCGATACACTAAAGGTCTCACTTGGTACAAAGTTAAGTGATAATCCGTTTCTAATCACAATTCCCCCAGGTGAAGATTTTACCTCTTTTGTACCTCACCTTGGAGGAATTGAATGGCGTGTAACCTGCAATAACGGTGAAGTAAGTTCAATGCCAGATAAATTACTGGATATGCCAGGTTCTAGAAGTTGCTGTTCACCATACTTAAATTCAGGTCCTGCCTATGCTATCAACAACCAAGGGCCATCATCGGAGATATATGGATATCTCAATAATCCAAGAAGAAATACCCCTGATTATATAATAACTGACATAAATTTCCCACCTCCACAAAAGGAAGTGCGAAAAATAGTATCTGGAAGCGCCTCTGGAATTATTGATAGATATGGAAATTTCTACATCGTGGGTGGTATTGGACGTGATTTGCCAAAAGGCCTTCCCTTTAGTGGCAGTTTAGGTGGTGGGATGTATATAATTCCCAATGGTAGAATAGACCAAGGTATTCCTACGGAAGAGACCTTAAAAAAACACTTAAGCGGTTGGGGGCTAACTCTTGAAGTAAGTTTTCCATTGTATCCGATTGTTGGATTCTCGGAGTCAATTAGCTTGCCCAGATTGGGATTATCATTTAATGGTACCTACGGTTGGCATGCGCCTTTTAATATTTCAATTGCTCGTAGCGAATTTGTTACGAAGAAGCGTGCAGCATCTTGGGATTGGATGGATCGGACTCCTGGTTTTGGTGAATCGGATATTCGCCTGGATGATCCACCAAGTAACAGATGTTCAAACGAATGTAGCCAGCCTGGGAATTATCGCTACGAACCTTTACTTACTACAAAGTAGACTCGGGGTATGTAAGTGTGCATAGCAAAATTCAGAAAGAAGTGGCTTTTGTCCGTTACTCTGCTGATGGCTATTTCTTGTATTGTAGGATTGTTTGGTGTTTTAGCTTTTAGAAGTTGGTGGTATTGGTCAAATGACAGATTGGTTCATACGTTAAATGGCCATTCGGATATTGTGTGGAGCGCAACATATAGTCCCGATGGAACCAGTATCGTCACGTCTAGCATAGACGGTACCGCTCAAATATGGAATGCTGAAACAGGGCAGTATTCTACTACTCTTGACCGTTACGTCGATTGGGTAACAGATAGCGCCTATAGTCCAGATGGCCGAAGGATAGCCACGGCCTACCGGGATGGTACGGTAAGAATTTGGGATTCGGAAACGCGACGAGAAATTATGACTTTAGATGGTCATACTGAGGCAGTGTGGAGTATTGCGTATAATCCGAATGGACAAACTGTCGTTACTGCCAGTGGGGATAGTACAGCAAAAATTTGGGAGGCTGAAACAGGGCGAGAACTTATAACGTTACAAGGAAACACTGATGCTGTATATAGTGTAGCATATAGCCCAGATGGACGTAGGATCGTAACCGGTAACGGAGGGGATAGTTTGACCAAAATCACAGCAATAGTATGGGATGCTCAAACAGGACAAGAATTACTTCGACTTGCTGGGCATACCGACGATATAACAAGTGTGACATACAGTCCAGATGGACGCAGTATTGTTACGGCCAGTATGGATAATACGGTTAAAATCTGGGATGCTCAAACGGGACAGGAACTTGTCATTTTAACAGGGCATAAGTATCCAGTCACTAGCGCAGCATATAGTCCAGATGGAGATTATATCGTTACCGGTAGTTGGGACAAAACGGCGAAAATTTGGGATGCACAAACAGGTGAAGAAATTGCTACGCTACGTGGTCATATAAATGACGTGAATAGCGTTGAGTATAGTCCAAGTGGATATAACATAGTCACTGCAAGTCGTGATCACACTGTAAAAATATGGCGCGTAGCAAGATAAGACAATTCTCCTCATAATAATGAATAAATTGAATTTTTGGAGCGCCAGCTTGTTTCTGCTACTCTTTACCTTTTTTGGTTTTTTATTAGGGGTGTTAAATCTATGGATTTTTTACGAATTATGGTATTTTACCCACCTTAAGGGTAAGATGAGACGTGGCGTAGTAATCGGGAGACAATCGCTCACCTGGGAAATACACCAATTCTTGGTGACATTACCAACCACGGTACTTTATTTTGAGCAACATTTTATCCGCAAAGAAGGCAGCGAAATTCTTATTGCCGAAGAGCGGTCTTTTTGGTGGAACTTCTGGTTAAGAGGAGGAGCCAATTGGCCTTATGTGGTTTATGTAAACTTGAGTATGTCAGAGAACCAACTTGAATTTCGTGTCTCATTAGCTTACATAGTCAGTTTGATCATTTCCCCATTTATTATGTTATGTCCTCTCATTTGGTTTCTTACCGTTATATCCACGTATAATTTTCGGATTCCTATCATCTTATGGCTACTTGTCCCAACAATTCTCCTGGCGATGTTTGTAAGTTCTATATTGTTTAATCACTATCGAGAACGTAATCGTTTACTAAATATTCTCAATCGGGCAAGGGAACATTTCGAGCCAACAAGCCTATCCTGAGTAAAGTTAACCAATTGATCTAGGTTGATAGGCAAAACTATACCTTCGATACCACTCCCTCTGCTTTACTATGTGGGATATCACGACAACCTGCTCACCATCGATGGAATGACCAACACCTCACCAAAAACACGGATCACTCGGATGGACGAATTTCTAATCCGCTTATCCAAGCGATCCACGGTTCTTACCCCGCCAACCACACCTGTCTGGAGATTGGAATTTGAGTAGGGAAAAATTAGGGAAGAGGAAGGGTTCAGATTGGGGGCTGCTATCGCCAAGAATCGACGCATTGCGTATTTGCGTATTTCGTGTTGCGTGTCCAGACATCTAATCACGTAACACGCAACACGTGTTTCACTACTCATCCTGGTCATCCTCATCATATTTCAGCCCCAGGTAGACAACCAACCGTTTCTTTTCGCTAAACTCGATCAGTTCTACGCCTTTGTGTTTGGCTCGTTCGGCAAAGTTACTCCTGGTGGTAGAATAAACCAATTCTAACCACCAGGAGGCAACAATGCACACAGAAATCACACAATTCACCCGCTGGCTGCGCTGCAAAAAACCGTACACCAGCACCCATATTCACTATGCCAGCTATC
>DAOUMU010000141.1:0-34790 GCA_034409055.1 Anaerolineae bacterium | reverse complement strand
GTCCAGTACTACACAGTCACCGGCGGCAGTGCCCGCCGGTACATCATCATAGAAGCCGAACTCTACTCCTTGAACACCTCACTCCTGGCCGGTCCCTTCCGCCAGCCGGGGCGCGGTTACTGGGCCATTCAACACACCAATTGGCGGACCGTCCACCGGATGATGAACGAAAATTGGGATCCGGATAGCAGTTATCAAGTCGGGGCCAATCCGATTTTATCTTCTTACTCGACCGGTTCCTGGGTCTCGCACAATCCCTACGTCAGTTGGGCCATCGATCCTAATCCGCCCGATTTTGCCGGCGTGCCCTTTGGCCACGATTACACCCTGGACGAGGTGCGGAACAATCCGAATGACGTGCCCAGCCTGGAATATGATTTCATCACCTCCAGCCAGCCCAGCTTCCTGTGGGACGACAGCTCCGAGGCAACCCACATCTGGGCCCGTGTTCAAGCGGGTGGTAACGATTTTAGCATCGGCAATCGGGACATCTACTGGGCCGTGTATGAGCATAGCGACCTGTATGGCGCAGCCGGCGGAGATCCGACCCTGGCCACGCCACTCGGCAGCGGTCAGATCCAACCGGCCAGACAGACTCCCAACACCGAGGGGGCTAATTATGGGGGGGCTGATGCCGGTCGTTGGCGCTGGGTTGAGTTAACGGGCAGCGGGCCCGCCCTGGACCTTGAGGACAGTACCAAGACAAAATATGTACTGAAGATCTGGGCCGGCGGGGTTGGCTACGACATCGACCAGATTGTGATCGGCAACAGGAACGACAAAAGTTTTACCACCGATTACAACAACGGCGTAGTGGCCCGGGAGCAAGCCACCGAAGGCTCGGCCTTCCGGCAGGCCTGCAACCGCTGCAACCCCATCTATGGCCTGACCGTCAATGCGGCAGATTGTGTCTTTCCCAAAGATAATGGGACCAGCACAGTGCCTGAGGATGGCTGGGATCTGAGTAACCCCACGAATAATCGACTCTTTAGCGGCTACCAGCCTATTCGTGATGCCAAGGAAGCGGTCAAACGCTTTATCTCCAAGTTGGACCCCCAATTCGACCAGGCCGGCATTGTTAGCTATAGTACCAATACCCCGTCTGCCGGGCGGGTGGAGTTACGCTGCAAGCGATACCTCTCGGCCGACCAATGTTACCGGGGGGCCACCCCTATCAGCTACACCGATGTGATTGACGTGCTTGAAATATTGCCCCCCGACGGCAGCACCAATATGGCCCAGGGCATGCTCAGGGGCCTGGAGGCATTGGGGATTAACGCCGATAACCGGGCTAGCTTCGACAACACCTGTACCGATGCCACGGACCACTGCGGCCGGGGTGGATCGGCCCGACGGGTGATGGTGCTCATGACCGACGGTGTGGCCAATAAGAATCCGAGGAATCAAGGCGGCTCTTCGGTAAATTGCTATGCCAATGACCTGTACCAGCCTAATCTTGGTGACGATAGTAAAGGTGGTGACAGTGAAGACAGGGCCAAAGATTGCGTTGTTTACTATGCGCAGATTGCCGCCGCGAACAACGTCACCATCTATACCATTGGCCTGGGTAATGGGGCCGATACCAATCTGCTGGAAACGGTGGCCAATCTGTCAGACGGCCAATATTTTGCCGCAGTTTCGCCGACCCAGTTGGATGGAATTTTTGACGCCATTCTGCAAAGTGTCTCTGTCCGGCTGATTCAATAGTCTCAGATACGAATTTTAGACTTTGGAAGTGCGGGGCTAAAGCCGCCGCCCTAAAAGAGCAAAGCTCTTCGAGCTAAAATTTCAGCCCGATAGGGCTTTGCTCTTTCAGTCCGCTGGCTAAATTTTGCGGTTATGTAAAATCACCTCATATCTCCTTGACTTTTTCTTATAAAATGGTATCATACATATGCTAGCGTCCTTTTCGTTTAATTTGCCGAGAAGGAGAGTTTAATATGCAACGTGGCAGACTGCTGATCATCCTGGGCATTGTCCTGGGTCTGGTGACGTTAGGAGCGGTTGCCTTTTTGGTATTGGGCGGCGGCGATGGTGGTGGCCTATTGGCGGAACCGACCCCCACGCCGGCCCCGGCGTTGGAAGAGGAAGGCATTCCCACCACCCAGGTGATTGTCGCCTTACAACCGATTGGCCGGGGCTCCCAATTTGTGGCCGGCTCGATTGGTCGTCGAGATTGGCCGGCCAATAATGTGCCCCCAGATATTATTGCCGACGAGGCCGAAACCATCGGCAAAGTGGCCAAAACGGAAATTGTGCAAGGCCAGGTCATTGTGCGCAGCATGCTGGCCGATATTGGCGAGGGGGGGGATGCCTCCTTCCGAGTCCCAGCGGGGCACCTGGCCGTGGCCTATCCCATCAATCGCCAAACCAGTATCGCTTACGCCATCCAGGCGGGCGATTTTGTGGATATTTTGGTGACGGCCTTCTTTGTTGACGTTGACGAAGAATTTCAATCGAGATTGCCCAATAAAATTCGCTTTTTCTTCCCCCAGCTTGATGCTGAAACCGGTGAACAAGTAGGTTTTGTCCTGGAGCAAGCCATCGACGAAGGCCGCTTTGAAGTGGCTGCGGGGGACCTGCCGTCTATTGTTTTTGCCAGAGAAGCCCAGATTCCCCGGCGAGTGGCTCAGTTAACCGTTCAAGCGGCCAAAGTAATTCGGGTGGGACCCTGGATTGAACCTCCTCCTCCGCCACCGCCGGCGGAAGGAGAAGAAGCACCCACTCCTACGCCCAATCTGCCCGATATTATCACCCTGGCCGTGAACCCGCAAGATGCGCTGGTCTTACTCTGGCTGCGCCAGAGTGGTATTTATACCGAAATGGCCTTACGTGCAGCGGGTGAGGAAAATGCCGACCATTTGACCGAAGCGGTGACCTTACAATATATGCTCACCCGTTTTAACATTGCAGTGCCGCCTAAAATTGAATTTATTATGGCGACATCAATTACCGATTTATCAGAGCAATCAATTGAAGTTGTCGAAACCGTTCAGGAACAACCTGCTCAATGATGGCTGGCCTTAGCCTATGTAGCCTCTTATACTTTACATCACTGACGCGATGTTTGTAGTGACGACTTTAGTGAATGATGGGGCTCAAAAACGCCTAAAGTTGTTACTACCAGCGCCAAAACCTGAATCTTCAGATACCCTGAGTAGGGAGACCAGGCGTCCGACAATCCTGAAACGTCTGCCACCAATAACTTTGCCTTGATAAGGAGTCCAGATCATTCTGGACTCCTTTCAAATATTTAGGTAAAATTCTAATACCATAAATAATATTGAGAGTAGGATAAATAATATATGTCAGGACCAGTTGCACCGTCGCCGGGAGCATCAGGCGATCAGGAAAAAATCCGCCTTTTGATTGTGGATGATATTCCCGAGACCCGGGAAAATTTGCGGAAGTTACTCTTTTTTGAGTCGGACATCGACGTGGTTGGGGCTGCCACGAACGGGGAAGAGGGCATTGAAATGGCTATGGAGTTACAGCCTGACATTGTGCTTATGGACATCAATATGCCCGGCGTCGATGGGATCACTGCCAGCGAAAAAATTACGCAGCAGGTCCCATTTTGCCAAATTATTATGATGTCCGTGCAGGGTGAAGCCGATTATTTGCGGCGTTCCATGTTGGCCGGAGCCAGAGAATTTTTAATCAAACCTTTCTCGAGCGATGAACTGGTCAGCAGTATCCGCCGGGTTTATCAATTGGGAGCCAGCCGACGGCAGGCCATGCCCATGATGCCCCAGGCGGTCACCGCGGCCAAGCCTTCGGCCGAAGCAGCCGTCGAAACAGCCGGAAAGATTGTCTCCGTTTTTAGTGCCAAAGGTGGCGTTGGCTGTAGTACCATTGCGGTTAACCTGGCCATTGCTTTGCAGCAGAATGCGGCCAGCAAAGTGGCGGTGGTTGATACCAGCCTGCAATTTGGGGACATCGGCGTGCTCCTCAATCTATACGCCAGTCGGACCATTGCCGATCTGGCCTCTCTGGCCGATGAATTGGATGATGAGCTGATCAACGATGTCTTTCTGGCTCACAGCTCCGGAGTCAAAGCCCTGCTGGCTCCGCCCCGGCCAGAAGTGGCCGACACGGTCACGCCGCGCCTGGTGACCGATGTTTTAGAGCGGTTACGGTCGATGTTTGATGTTATTATGGTTGATACGGGCAGTGTTCTTGACGATGTGGTCTTGAATGTTCTGGACATATCTGATAAAATAATAGTAGTAACTACGCCTGAAATACCGGCCATTAAAAACGCGAAACTCTTTTTTGAAGTCACCGAAGCTCTTGAGTATGAGCGTGAACGGATTATGTTTGTGCTTAATAAAGTCGATAAGCGCATTAATATTCGAGCTGAGGATATAGAGGCTAATATTAAATATCGTATCGAAGGCCAATTGCCGCTCGATGAACGGTCTGTCACGACCGCCGTTAACCAGGGTATCCCCTATGTTTTGGGAGATAAAAATAGTCTGCTGACCCAGGCCACTGTTACCCTGAGTAAGCATTTGCTGAAATCTCTTGAGGATGAAACATTATAGCCTGATGACTGTCAAATTCTGTAGTAACGACTTCAGTCGTTCCAGGCGCTAATAACGACTAAAGTCGTCACTACAAGTCAAGAACACACAGTGTTGAGGATTAGAACCTATGTCTTTATTAAAGCGGATTGAAAGAAGTCAACAACCGGTTGCTAGCGAAGGGAAATCAGGGACACCTTCGAGTCCAGCTAAACCCAAACCGGCCAGCCTTCAACGCCGGAAAGCCCCCACTGTCCAAAGTCGAGACGCCTTTAAAGATCTCAAAGAACGGATCCAGGACAAGCTCGTGGCCGAATTGGATCCGGCCATGGATGTTTCCCGCACCGATGAAGTGCGGCGGACCATTCAGGATATGTATGAGCAAATCCTGGCCCAGGAAAATATTATTCTGAGCCGGGCCGAACGGGAACGCATGTTTGAGGCAATCGTCGCCGAAATCCTTGGTTTTGGCCCGTTGGAACCGTTGTTGGCTGACGAAACCGTCAGCGAAATTATGGTAAACGGTCCAGAGAAGGTATTTGTCGAGCGTAAGGGGAAACTATCCAAAACGAATATCATTTTTGAAAGCAATGAGCACGTGATGAGGGTTATCGACCGCATCGTTTCCCCTTTGGGACGCCGCATTGACGAAAGCTCTCCTTATGTTGATGCTCGCCTACCCGATGGTTCCCGGGTCAATGCCATTATTCCCCCCCTGGCCCTGAATGGCCCCACCCTGACCATTCGTAAATTTGAGAAGGATCCACTGACCATCGACGACCTGATCAGGTTTGGCTCTATGTCGTCCGAAACGGCCGAATTTTTAAAAGCCTGTGTGATGGCCAGGTTGAACATGATTGTGTCTGGGGGAACGGGTTCTGGCAAAACAACGCTGTTAAATGTGCTTTCGTCTTTTATTCCTAATGATGAGCGTATCATCACCGTTGAGAACGCGGCCGAATTACAATTGCGCCAAGAGCACGTGGTTACCCTGGAGTCTCGCCCGCCTAATATTGAAGGTAAAGGTGAAGTGACTATTCAGGATTTGGTGATCAATACGCTCCGTATGCGCCCCGACCGGATTGTTGTCGGCGAGTGTCGGGGGGGTGAAACATTGGACATGTTACAAGCCATGAATACCGGTCACGACGGCAGCTTAACCACAGCCCACGCCAATAGCCCGCGTGATACGTTGTCTCGTTTGGAAACAATGTGCTTGATGGCCGGTATGGATTTGCCTGTTAGAGCTATTCGGGAGCAGGTGGCCTCGGCAGTAGACCTTATTGTTCAACAAGCGCGCTTAAGGGATGGTAGCCGAAAAATTATCAATGTGACCGAAGTGCAGGGGATGGAAGGCGATGTCATTGTTATGTCTGATATTTTTGCCTTTGAACAGCAAGGCATAGAGAACGGCAAAATTATCGGCCGGCTAAAGCCGACCGGTATTCGCCCCAAGTTTTACGAAAGAATTGAGGCCGCCGGCATTAATTTGCCGCCTAATGTCTTTGGGGCCAGGGTCGGCTTTTAGCTGAACGGTGGGGTAATGGTCCTTCCTGATGATGGAGGTTGACGATGACATATATAATTATTATAGGCATTGTGGTCACCCTTGGTACCATTGTTACTGGCGTGGTGCTTTCAAGAAGCGGTGATAGCGCCACCCAGCAGCGGTTAGACCAGTTTGTCGGGGGAGGAACCGCCGTCGCAGAAGAAGGGGAGGGTGAACAGAAAACCGCCCAGGTTTCGTCACCCTCCGCCCTGACCGAAAGCCTGGACCGGGCTATCGAGGAACGGGGACTGGGCCGAAACCTGGGCACCGAATTAGCCAGAGCCGACTTAAAAATAACCGTGGCCGAATTTTGGGCCTTAACCCTGATCTCTATCATAGGGGTGACGGTTCTGACCTGGCTTATTTACGGTGGATTTGTTATGCCCCTGGTGGGCGCGGTGGCCGGTTACTTTTTGCCCAAATTTTACGTTAAAATGCGTCAAAGGAAACGCCTGAAACAATTCAACGATCAATTGGGCGATGCCATCACCCTTATGTCCAATGGCCTGCGGGCCGGTTATTCTATGTTGCAAGCCATGGACGCAGTGGCTAACGAAATGCCTAACCCGGTATCAACGGAGTTTCGGCGCGTTGTCCGCGAAATTGGCTTGGGCATTGATAATGAACGGGCTTACAATAATTTACTGCGCCGCGTGCCCAGCGATGACCTCGATCTTATGATTACCGCCGTTAACGTTCAGGCAGAGGTTGGGGGTAATCTGGCAGAAATATTAGAGGTCATCAGTTTTGTTATTAGAGAACGGGTGCGCATTAAAGGTCAAATACAGGTTTTAACTGCCCAGGGGCAATTGTCAGGCTATGTGATATCGGCCCTGCCCCTCGTTTTGGGGCTAATTTTGTACGCGATGAATCAAGAATACATCGGCCGCATGGTTTTCTCTTGCGAAGGCAGGGGCCTGGGACCCGATGACCCCTGCTCACAACCCTGTGGTTGGATCATGATGGGAGCAGGGTTCTTGACGATTGCCACCGGTTTCTTTGCCATTCAAAAAATTATCGATATTGAAGTTTAACTCGTATATGAACCTATTGTAATTTGTGGAGAGAGTTAAGATGGGAACGGGAATAATCATTTTAATCGGTGTCATTGTTCTACTCGGTATTGTGGGCACAATTGCCCTGGTACGGTTTGGCTTAAGAACGGCTGAGGGCGGTGGTGACATTCAGGTTCGGCTGGAAGAATTTGCCGGTCGAAGCGACGCCCCGATGACCTTGGAAGAAATTGAGCTTTCCCAGCCTTTCAGCCAGCGGGTTATTCGTCCGATGCTGGTCACCCTGTCCAAGCAGTTTAGTAAGCTTTCCCCGGGGAAATCCAGGGCAGCCGCTGAACATCAACTGGAATTGGCCGGCAAACCCAACAATTGGGGAGCAACCGAGTTTTTAGGCTTGCGCGTTTTTGTAGCCCTGGTGCTTGGCGTCTTAGCATTCTTGCTAACATCGATATCGTATGCCTTTATGACGGCCGTCGTAGCTGCTGGCGGGGCCGGCATACTGGGCTTTTTTATGCCCATTTTATGGCTGCGTTCAAAGATTAGACAACGCCAGAGTGAAATTGTCAAAACTTTGCCCGACGCCCTGGATTTATTGACGATTACCGTTGAAGCCGGGCTGGGTTTTGACGGAGCGATGCAAAAGGTAGCCGAAAAATGGGACAACCATTTGAGCAGGGGCTTTTCTAAAGTTGTGCAAGAAATGCGGCTCGGCATTCGCCGTCGCGACGCCCTAAAAAATATGGACACCTCTATGGAAGTCCCGGATGTGACCACTTTTATTGCCGCTATTATTCAAGCCGAGCAATTGGGTGTCAGTATTGCCAAAATTCTTAGAGTACAATCTGAACAAATGCGTATCAAGCGACGGCAACGCGCCGAGGAAATGGCCAATAAGGCCCCCATTAAAATGCTGTTTCCGATGGTTTTTTTGATTTTCCCGGCTCTATTTATTATTCTATTAGGCCCTGCTGTTCTGATTATTATGGAGACGCCGGGATTGGTTGGGGGGTAATTGAATAACACCAGAATTTTCGCCCCTTAAATGCGTGTTTTTAATCAAACTCGAAACCTACCTCTCATGACTAAAGGTCGCCTGGCCGATACCTTCTGGTTAAGACTGCGGGGCCTTTTGGGTTCGGCTCCGCTTCAAAAAGGAGAAGGTTTAATTCTGGTCGGAGAAAAAAGTATCCATACCTTCTTCATGAAATTTCCTATCGATTTGGTATATGTTGATAAAAACTATAAAGTTATCCGTACCGATGCCAACATGGTTCCTTATCGTTTAGGACCATTTGTGGCCCAATCCGCTTATGTGTTAGAGCTACCGGCCGGTACGATTGCCGATACAGCTTCTGAAGTGGGGGACCAACTCAAATTTGAAGACTGAGTTGATTTTTCTGCCCACACCTCACTAAATTATCGGGGGGGATGCACGATTATTACCATCGTGAGGGTGTGAGATAAGTGCTGGTACAGACCTTATTTCAAAAATCTAGCCAGGCACTGCTTGATTTATTGTTTCCTCCCCGTTGTGTTAATTGCAATACTGCAAACAGTTGGTTGTGCGAAAATTGCTTGAGTTGTATATCTTTCATCACTACGCCTGTTTGTGAGCGTTGCGGAACACCGATGCCTGTGACTGCCTCATCCGCCTGTGAGCAATGTCAAAAAAATCCTTTACAGCACATTGATGGGATTAGAGCGGCTTCATCCTTTGAAAATCCTATTCGGTCAACAATCCATTTCCTTAAATATCGTAACCACAAAGCAGTGGCTTCCATTCTGGGCAAAATTCTGACCGATGCTTACCGATATTATCAGTTGACGGCAGACGTGATTGTTCCTGTACCGCTGCATGTCTCTCGATTCCGAGAACGCGGATATAATCAAAGCGAGTTATTGGCCGGCCAACTGGGCAACTTACTTGGTTTACCGGTTAACACCGATACATTACAGCGCATCCGAAACACCAAATCTCAGATGCAGTTGGGAGCAGATGAACGCCACCAAAATGTAGCGAAAGCTTTTGCCTGTTGTAACCAAGCGTTATTGGGCCAAACAGTTCTCCTCATCGATGATGTTTGTACCACCGGCTCAACCTTGGATGCCTGTGCTGACGCCTTAAAACAGAGCGGGGTTACCTCTGTGTGGGGCATAACACTCGCCAAGGCGCATTAATATAACCTATGGCTTTGTGCCAGAAAGGAAGGAAAGAAAAATGCAATTAGTTCTCAAGGGTAAAAATTTTGTTATCTCAGATCGAATTCGAAGTTACGTCGAAAAGAAAATAGGCAAGCTGGATCGTTATCTGCCGGATATCAGTGAAACCCGGGTTGAAATCACCGAGGAAAAAACAAGGAGCGCCAAAGATCGAAAGATTGTGCAAGTCACGCTACGCACCAATGGGACCATCTTACGCGCTGAAGAGCGCTCTGAGGCTATATACGCCTGTATTGATACAGTTATGGATAAAATTTACCGCCAGATTGTCCGTTATAAAGGGAAGCGCAAAAATCGCTGGCAGGGACAAACGAATAAGCGTCATGAAGATATTATGCCAGAACTTGACCAGGAAGTTCTGGATGCGCTTGCTGAAGAGAATCAACGTGAAATTGTACGGGTGAAGCGATTCGTGGCCCATCCGATGAGCGAAGAAGAAGCTATGGAACAGATGGAGCTGTTAGGACACGACTTCTTTGTATTTTACAATGCCAGTGCGGGTCGAATCAATGTCCTCTATCGCCGGTCGGACAATAACTACGGCATATTAGATCCCGAAGTGGCCTAAATTGTTAAGCCTGTAATATCAGGGGGCGAAGCGTTTAGATGCTCGCCCCCTTTTTGTTTACAAGATTGCTCGTATCATCTCAATAATTCTGGGTAGGGTAGGGGCGAGGCAACTCGGATTGAGAGTGTCGGGGCAAACAAACTATGCTCCGAGTTGCCTCGCCCTTACTTTTTGAGAAGATACGATTGCTCGTTAATCGGCCTGATACAACTCTCGTAAACGCAAATAGGTCACAAACATATACCAACTCATTAAGGCACATACCTGCAAACCGACCCAGCCATCTTTATATCCCTCCAAAGAGACATAACGGCGGTAAAACTCGCGGAGGGGCATGGTCAGGTAGGTCCACGGTCTGGCTCGAATGCCCTGCTCTTTCAATATTTTTGCCTCAAAATCAATGTAACGATTTTGTTTTAATTTGAATTGGGCCAGCGAATCATAATTGTAATGAATGAGATGCTCTTTTAGATAATCTGCCTGGCCCTCCAGGATGACAATTTCATGTACCTGGCGCTCCGGGTCATATCGGGCTGCATCAGTCCGCATCAACCGCAATTGATAATCTGGATACCAGCCCCCGCCACGCATCACGTGGTCCCACATGACGTTATAGCGGGGCACCCACCAACCGACTGCATCGTTCTCCTGGGTGACTTGCCGAATTTCTGCAGCCAGTTCTGGCGTTACCCGCTCATCAGCATCCACAAAAAAAATCCACTCTGCCCCCAGGGAACGAGCACGCTCTAAGGCCGCATTTCTGGCCTCAGCAAAATTCACAAATTCACTCTGAAAAACCTGCGCCCCCAAATCTTTAGCTATGACCACGGTATTGTCATCACTAAACGAATCTTCCAACATCACCATGTCAACCCATTGGACGCTTTTAATACAATCACCAATATGGTAGGCCTCATTTTTGGTCAGAATGGCGACAACCAATTTAACCATTTTGTCTGAGTATTGACTCCTTTCCTTGCCAGATGTTGACCACCTTTTCGTAAAGGTGCAGCCGTTCTGCCAGTTCGGCCTGGGATAACTCACCTCGACCGGCGGCTTCAACATCCTGGGCAGCCCGGCGATGCATACCCACTTGAACAATCCGCGCTGCCAGCCAAACCTTGAGAGGAGAGCAATGTTTGCGATAAAATTGATAACGACTGGTCCACAGATTGAGAAAACTACCGGTCTGTATTTGGCCGGTACTCTGCCCGCCGAAATGGGTCACCCTGGCCGCAGGCACGCAGTAGGCTTCCCAGCCGGCGGCAACGATCCGCTTGCACCAGTCAATCTCCTCGACATACATATGGTATCGCTCATCCAACAAGCCCACCTGCTCAATGGCTTCTCGCCGCACACCCATGGCTGCCCCTAAAGGATGGTCCACCCTAAAGGGTTGACCCCGTTCATAAAGTGAGTGGGGGTAGCGCCCGTTCAGCCGGGACTCGACCAAGCGTCCTGGACAGGGCAGCAAATCAATGGCCAATTGCCACAGGCCGGGAAAGGCAAAAACGCTGTGTTGAAAAGAGCCATCACCATAAACGAGCCGCGCCCCGACCACGCCGGCTTCCGGATTGTTTTTCAGAAAGCTAAACAGGGCCGATAGCGCGCCGGGATGTAGTTCGGTATCGGGGTTGAGGAGCAACACCACCTCTGGCAGACCAGCCTGTTGTCCAACCGTCCCTGCACTGCCGACAAATCCTATGGCACGTAGAGCCGCATTGTTCCCCCCGGCAAAGCCCAGGTTCTTATCACTGACAATAAGTTGCACCTCGGGAAAATCACGGCGGAGCATGGCCACAGAGCCATCAGTCGAGGCGTTGTCAACCACCCAGATTTGACCGACCAGATTGCTAGCGACGAGGTCGGCTTGCACCGTGCGCAAGCAGGCCGCCAGCATATCCCGTACATTCCAGTTAACAATAATGATGGCCAGGTTTGTCATAGGGAATGGGCGAATGGCGAATCTACGAATGGCGAATCTGCGAATAGGCGAACCCACAGGGCAAGTGTGGCGAATACCCTACCGGGCACAGGTCTGCGAATGGCAAATACCCTACCGGGCACAGGTGGGCGAATGGCGAACCCACAGGGTAAGTGTCAGCGAATAGCAAATCCACAGGGCAAGTATGGGGAACAGGAAATTCATCATTCATCATTCGCTGATTTCCTCAGAAGCCAATAACAATCGGTTGTGGGTCGACATGATCATTAAAAACATCAATCTGTACATGTTCGTGGATGAGACCGGCCCAGAAATTAATCCGATCTTTATTGGCCGGCGCATCGATAATCTGGATAGAGCCGGTGACCACAGCCCGCTGACCGGGTATGAGATAATACTCGGTATTGTCGTTAATAACCCGTTGCTCTAACTCAGCCAGGTTACCGACCGCCCAACGGTAGGGGTAGGCGTAACTGGGATTCCCTTCGTAATCAATACCGACTCGCCAGGTGCCGGAAGATTCGTAGAATCCTTTGGTATTAAAGTTTTCATCACTACGGTAATGCACCCCGGAACCGGGACCGGTGGTGCGAATAGGCACGCTGCCAAAATTTTCAACGGTCAGGGTAAAGGCCAGGGTCTGGCCCAGGGGCACAACTTTGTCACCGGTTTCAGGGTTATAAAAATCCACCTCGGCCGAAACAATATCGGCCCGGGGCACGCCGCCTTCGGCAATGGTCAAGGTACTGGTCATGATGGTGCGATTGCCTACCCGGTCCACGGCTTCGGCATAGACCGTATAAAGGCCATCGGGGGGCGGGTCTGCGCCCAGGTCAACACCGCCCTCGTAATCGTACGTATGAAAGCCGGGCTGGCCGGGTTTGATGTCCCGCTCTACCTCGGCGATGGGGTAGCGCGTTTCACCATCCGGTCCAATCAGGTAAACAGTGACCTCGGCTTCCTTGGTCAGATAATAGTTAATGTCTACCCGGTCGTCAATGCCATCCCGGTTCGGCGTAAAAATTTGCGGGTAGACGCTAAAACCCTGCAATTCCGGCTTTTCGGTGTCGGCCTCCGCGATGATCAGGCTGCCCTGTTGGCTGGCCGTTTCCCCATCGTCGGCCACGGCCTCGACCACCCAGGTATACAGCCCATCGGGTAACATAGCGCCATCGATCACACCACCAAAATCTACCCGGTAATCCCCGGCAGACCGGCGCCGGTCCCGTCTAAAATAATGACGTTGTCCCTCGTCGTCCACCAGGTAAATCGACAGGTTGGCCGAGCGTGACAACTGATAGCTAAGCCGGGTAACATCGGTCAGGCCGTCAGCGTTGGGGGTGATAGTTTGCGGATTGACACTGACATCCGACAACAAGGGCCGAAGGGTACAAGCCACCAGGCCAGAGAGTATAAAAGTCAGCGCAACGAGGCAGGCAATTTGGCAAAATTTATTGAGATTTTTAGGCATAAATATCCTTTGTAAATAGACCTTGTAGGACAAACTTAAGTTTGTCCTACGGATATTTTTATCATTGGTGGTGTCTCAACACTCGTGATAACCCCTTTTTTGGCTGCAAGATGATTGCCGGAAGATAATAGTCGCATTTTGTATAGAACGCAAGATCAAAAATAAACTCAAGATCAGCGAATTTCAACTTCAGCCAGCGGATATTGTGTCTCGTCCCCAAACAAACCAACCCACAACTGATAGGTGCCGGGTGGCGCGGCCGGATTGAGGTTGACGTCCACATCGTGGCGGACAATAACAGTCTGATTGGTCGATGCTGGTAGCCATCGGCTGGGAGGGTACAGCTTCAGCGCATCGTTGGCCCGCTCCAGACTGGCTCCCCAGATTCCTTCCGGTCCGACGAGATGGACAAAGGGCATGGCCTCGGCGGTAACCGGCTGGGTAGCGGTCCAGTACAGGATGACATGCACCCAGCCGGAGGGGGGGTGAAAGAGTGCGTCGGTGGCCGAGGCCAGCCGGTCGGCCTGGTAACCGATTAAATGCAGGCCGTTGTCAAAGCGGATATCGGTCGGGGTAGCTTCGGGGGGCAGGGTATCCAGTTGATAGCCGGGTGCGTAGCCTTTCAGAATGATACCGGGCGGGTATAAAGCAGTAACCAGGGGATAGCGGGCAGCAAACCACTGCTCTACCAGGTGGTTGGGATCGGGACCATCCAGGTGAGACTGGATCAGCCAGATGACCGGATGATCGCCGACCACGCCTTGTAAGGGGCCGTCTAAGGCGGTCTCTGGCGTAACAGTGCTAAAGGCGGCGTAGGTTTGGCCCGGACCTTGAAAATAAAACTGAAAGGGATAACGGACCCAATCGGGATGGATAAGGATGCCGTGGCTGGGCCTGGCGTACTTGGCCAGATAGGCCACACTTTGCCGCCAGGCTTCCTTAGCCGCCGCAAGGCTCCATTGGCCGGGCAGGGGCAGGGTAGTGAGAACGAAGAGCAGAATAAAGGGAAGAGCGTAAGAGAGGCGCAAATCGCAAATCGTAAAGCGTAAAGCGTAAATCGCAAATCGCTTCTCCGCCCATTGGCTCAGGTTATCCGCGCCAACGGCGGCTAACAGTAACAGCCAGGGAATCATCACAATGAAGTAACGCTCGCCGAAGAAGGCCAGATAGTTGCGAAAGAGGAGGAGGTTGGCGATGGCAAAGGGGGTGATGAGGAGGAGGGTGGTCAGGAGCAGAGGATAGGGGATAGAGGATTGGGGTTGTGGGATTGGGGATTTGGGATTTGGTTTGTGGGTTGTGGGTTGTTTATTTTGTGACTTGAGGTAAGCGGCGAGGGCAAATAAGGCGATGATGATGGGTATAGCCACACGGAGAATGGAGGGAAGGGGTGCTTTCCAGATGGTGAAGGCTTGTAGTAACCACCAGGCCCGCTGATGGATGCCGCTGAAAGGGTCGCCGGAGACAGCTTCGCCGGAGAAGCGCCAGGTGGCTATGGCCAGGGGGGCGAAGGCGATGGTAATGACCAAACCACTCAAAGCAAAGCGCAGCCAGAGCCGCCTGGTGCGCGGAAAGCTGACGATCAGCCACAATCCCAGAGCCGGCAGTAGAAAGCCCGTGTAGAGATGGCTGTAGAGGCCAGCGATGGCGGCCAGGGTGAATAAGGCGAGAAAGAGTGAAGCGGGGAGTGGGGAGCGAGGAGCGAGGAGCGGGGAGCGTGTTGCGTGTTGCGTGTTGCGTGTTGCGTGTTGCGTGTCATCCAATGTGGTTCGTCGTTCGCCATTCGTCCACCTGTGCCCGGTAGGGTATTCGCCATTCGCAGATTCGCCATTCGCCCATTCGCCATTCGCCCATTCGCAGATTCCCAGAAAAGCCCAGACGGCGAGCGTGCTGAAGAAGACGGCTGGTGCGTACATGCGGGCTTCCTGGGCGTACCAGACGAGGAAAGGATTGAAGGCAACCAGGAGAGCGGTGCTGAGAGCGACACGCCGGTTGAAGAGGGTGGCAGCAATGTTGGCCACGACCGGTACCAGCAACACGCCAAATACAACGGACAGGCCGCGCACACTGACCTCGCTGAAGCCAAAAAGGGCAGCCCAACCTTTGAGCATCAGGTAGTAAAGCGGTGGCAGGCGGTCTTCCACCAGGGTGAAACCGACCTCCAGGATACGGGGGACGGTTTGCCTGGCCCAATGGACACTGATGGCCTCGTCAAACCAGAAGCTGTGGTAGGTCAGGTTGTACAGGCGCAGAGCCAGGGCGATTAAGATAAAAAGCAATAGCCAGAAGCGGTATTTGTTCACGAGGGCGCATGCTACCACGAAGGCGGCGGGGGGGCAAGGGAGCAGGGGGGCAGGGGAGCGGAGGAACGGATTGTTGAGCGATTCTAACAGTTTGGTTATGACTTTGCTACTCTAATCTCCTAAATCACCAATACTACTACCACCACCACCACCACCACTACCTTCACCGCTTGGATCAATTGGGTCCGGGTGCTCAGTTCCGCGATGGATAACAAATCCTTCGCTTTCGGGACTGAGATAGCCATCAAGGACCTTCGTTTCCCCCTCGTAATGTCCTTGGATCACTTGAATCGTCCAAACATAGGTCTTGCTTTCTTCAAGACGCCAGGCCAGCCCGTCGAGGATGTAGGCTGGCTCTTTGCTCCAGTCCACAAATATACTGTTCGGATCGCTGTGAGGACGGATTTTGAGGTCAAAGTATTCGTCTGGCCCAAGCGTGCCTTCCCAGCTCCATTCAAATCTGATAAATCGGCCTACAGTGATTATTCCGTCGGAGGGATATTTTAGCTGAGGGGATGGATATGGGATAGACGTTGCTGTCGGCGTCAGCGTGGGTGTCGAAGTGGGAATAGATGTTGGAGTAGGCGTATTAGTGGACAAAATGACTATTGGCGTTGCCAAATGAACTGGTGTGAATGTAGGGGTTGCCGTTGACGTTGGGGTCAAAGTAGGTGTATGAGTTGCAGTCGGTGTTGGGGAGGGAGTAAAAGTAAAGGTAGGAGTGACGGTTAATAGCTGCTTGATTATTGATAGATTTCGTTCTGCAGCAGTTTTCAACGCTTCGTTGGCACCGACAAATTTTAGACATTTTTCAAGGGCTGTCACTGCTTCTTCTTGATTACCAAGCCGGTGATGGGCACCTCCCAGGCTGCAATAGGCAAGCGCGTAATCCTCTTTCAAGGCAATGGCTTGTTTGTAGTATTGAATGGCTTGCTGGTAATTACCCTGGATGGCACTGGTTGCACCTAAGCCTTGATAGGCTCTGACATAGTCGGGTCGGATATCTAGAGCCTGCTGGTACATTGCGACAGCTTGCGGCCAGTCTTGTTGGTGGTAGAAAATGTTCCCAATATCGACATAAAGGCTCGGGTTATTTGGGTTCAGAGTGAGCGCATGCTGAAAATCTTCAAGGGCTGCCTCGAATTTCCATAGCCCAATATGACTTCGCCCCCGGTAATCATAGAGAACATCAGCGCCAGAACTTTCTTCTGCCAAACTGATGGCTCTATCAAATGCCCTTACAGCCTTTTCATAGTCACGGTCTGCCATGTGAATCAGGCCGATGGCAAAGGCTGTCAACACTGAGGTCCGGACGGACAATTCTTCTCCTAACTCTACGGTTTGACCGCTCAGGGGAGTGTAGTAAGTGCTTAGCTCGGGCTGTTCCAGACTCCCGGCTATTTCTAACACTCTGAGCAAGGTAAAGTTTGGAAATAAAGAATCGTCGCTGCCCAGACGACCCCAGATCACAATTGTGGCTTGTAGTTCGTGACCGAATTCCTTTGCCTCTGCCTCACTATGAATGGTTGCCTTCAGTTGCCTGATAACAACTTGGTTGAGGCCAGTTTGTCGGACTTGATCACTCAGCCCTCGATAAAAGGCCTCAGATACATCCTTGCCTTTACTCGATTCCTTGAAATCGGTTCCTTCACCAAAGTCAGCAATTGCAACACCTAGCTTATTCTCTGGAAAAGGTTCGAGGTCTGGTGTTGGTTGAGGCATAGCCTCGCTCGACATATGAGTGATGGTCGGAGAGAGGGGTGATGGATTGGTATCTAGTGTTGGTTGAGGCACGGCCCCGCTTGAGATACTGTTCGTGGTTGGCGGGACGGGTGATGGATTCGTATCCGGTGTTGGTTGATGTAGAAACATCGTGAAAAAGACCAGCACAGTCAATAGAAGAATAGTGCCCCAGGCAGCTACAGCCCAGAAACGTGTGCGCATGAATTCAATGAAACCCATCTCAGGAGGAGCGGGTGTTGTTACGACATCATACTTCTCTTTTTTTATAGTGGCTGCCACCTCTTCGGCAATGGAAGCCAAATCTTCATCAACGTGACTGCCTGCATCGCTCCAAACGGGCTTTCTATTTTTGGGCCTGACATTCATTTTAGTTAACCAATCAACGGTTCGCCAGGCGCAGGCTTTGGCAATAACGGGAAAAACAATGAGCCCTTCACTTTCGCGGCGTTTAAGAAGAGTGGGCACCACTTTGCCAAGAATAAAGTCCGAAGTGAGAAAATTGGCACTGATGAGCAGAATAGCGACTCTGGCTTGAGCGACCGCTTGACTGATTTCTGCTTCCCAATCGACACCTGCCCCAATCCGGTCGTCACTCCATAGGTCAATTAAACCGGCATCTTGTAAAACACCGAGGTGAGATAATAACTTGTTTTTCTCTTTTTCGTCTTCTTGGCTATAAAAAATGCAAACAACAGGGCGAGCCATTTGTTTTTTCTGGTTTGCAATAAATGATCTGCGATTGTGGCCGTCTGAATTTATTGGTGATTATGTGGTTGGTGTAGTTCTAGAATTAGGAGTAGTGAGAATGGACCTGGTCAAATGTAGATGGGGGTAACCTTAAATAATTATAACATAACGCCTAAGCAAGTTGCAACTAAAGTAGGAACACGGATGTATGGATTAAACAGACACAAATAGTCTCAGTACATCCAAATTTGCTCTAGCTGGACCAGTGCGAAGCCTCCCCGTGGGACAGTCCAGCGGCCAAAACGCGGACTGTGGTCCGCTCCGAGCTTGAAAATTGGATCTGCTGAGTCTTATTTATCTGAGACAATCCGTTCGATCCGTAAATCCGTGTCCCCTCACCCTTGCACAGCCTCATACAGAATACGCAAAAATCGTTCACGCGAGGCTTCGAGCACGACTTCGACATTTGGCTCCTGTCCTGTAATCATGAGATGATCCACCACCGTTTGCCCCCGACATAACTCACTGTCTGTTTCTATGGTCACAAAGCGCCGCCTGGTCAGTGTGGCCACGGCCGAGTCGAGGGCGACAGCCATTGCAATCGGATCGGGTAAATCAAACCCGTCTAATTTTGTTTTTTGCAAGCAAAACTGGAGGACATTTTTTTGGATATCGACACAAAACTCGGCCAGCGGAGTGCCCACCCGGCGTAACCTTTCCGCTTCCTGCGAATCGAAGGTGGCATAGGTGCGTGAGACGTCCCAACCCACCATTTTAAGCGGCAGTTTTGACTCAAAAACAATCTTGGCCGCTTCCGGGTCTGCCCATATGTTATACTCGGCCACCGGCGTTACGTTGCCATAGCCTTGTCCCGTCCCCCCCATCACCACACATTCTTTAACTTTGCCGGCTATTGAAGGGTCTTTCAACAGAGCCACGGCCACATTGGTCAGGGGTCCCAGTGTCACCAGGGTAATGTCACCGGCGAAGCGATGAACGGTATCGATGATGGTCGTGACCCCATCCCCCTGAGCCGGGATTCGACCAGCAAGCGGTAGTCCAATATCCCCCATCCCATCCTGGCCGTGAACGTACTGGGCCGGCTGCAAGGGGCGCATGATAGGCTTGGCCAGGCCCCGATAAACAGGGACCTGTTTGCCACAAAGTTCGACGGTATAGAGGGCATTCTGGACCCCTTGATCCACGGGCACATTGCCCCCAACAACAGTGATTGCTTCTATCTGAACGTCAGCATAATTCAGGGCCATCATCAAGGCCACAGCATCGTCAGAGGCCGTATCGGTATCAATTAGAAAATGGCGCACAGTAAAATCTCCTTAATGAAGGTTAGCATAAATTTTCATTCTATCACAACCGGCTGCGGCAGAATCATCCGCGTTTCGCCGGTAGTCAAGGGTAGACGTGGGAAAGCGGGGTCGGCGGCGTCGTACAGGCCGACTTCGACCGCATAATCTCCGGGGGGCACATTAGCCGGAACGGTCAGAGTGACCGGGTCGGTTATGATTTCGGCCGGAACCCAGCCCTGGGTGGGCTTGGACGGGGTATGGTCGGCATTGACGACAACGGTTTCGTTGGGACCAAGAAGATGGGTAAAAATGGTATAATTTTTGTCCAGATGGGCCTCGGCCCGCCAGTAGAAAGTCAGGGTGACTGGCTGGCCAGGAACAGCGGGGCAGGTTGTGCCCGTCCAGGTCGAGCAGTCCAGGCCGAGCAGGGTGGTTTGGCCAGAGAAGCCAGCCTCAAGCGGTACGTCCAGCACAGTTGGCAGCGTGAAATTCCGCTCGGTCGGTAAAACTTCCAATTGATCGATGGGGAAGAGTTCGTCGTAAACGTGGCCGGTGGTGTTGATGATATGCAAATTCAAAGTGGCCGAACCGGGTGCAGCTTTGGCAGGAATGTCGAGCCAATATTGTCCCAGCACGATATCGCCCGGCTGCCAGCTAGGTAGGTTAAAGTTACGGCTGGGAGTGGGAGAGGAACCAATCCGAAAGGTCTGATACCTGGCATCCACCACATCAAAGGCAACAGACACGTCATCAAGATTAAACTGGCCGGCCTGCCAGAGCAGGGTCAATAAAATTCGGTCGCCTGGTTCGGCCGTTTTTTGGGATAAAATACTGTCACGCACACCGATGATCGGCAATAAGTCAACCAGTAGCCCTTCAGCCATAGATAAGGAACCATTTTTGAGTTGAACCAGGTGGCTGAGATGGATAAATTCAAGCAGGGCGGTGCGTCGCTGAGGCCGACCTTGCTCATCTAAAATATCCCAACCGACAAAAGTCGTAGCAGTACCGGCGGCAGAGGAGAAGCCGGCCGGCTGCTCGACCTGCCCCAGTCCTATTTCGGCGATATAGGGACCGGGCGGTGTACCAAATTGCCAGGAGAGCTGCTGGCGTGTCATCACCACCTGGCCCACCGGCCAGCGGGAGGGGGGATAGAGATAGGCCCCAGGCCGCTGGACAATCTTTTCCTGGGCCCACTCAAAACCGTCCGCGTCGGTCAGGCTGAGGGTCAGCAGCAGGTTGTCCGGCAGAGGCTGGCGAGGCCGCCAGAAAAGGGCCACTTCAGTGTCACTGAGTTGGGTCATGCCCAGTAAGTCAACCTGATTAGCAAAGTTGTACCCTGAGCCTGTGGCCGAGTTGCTGGTGGCCGGTCGCTGGATGGGGTCCTGGTAGAGCAGCTCAGCCTTATCGGGGACAAGTCGCCAGTGTTCCAGGCCAACGCCCCAAAAGTCGCCGGCGTCCCCTGGACGCTGGCCAATCCGGTCAAGCCAGAAGGGTACCACGCCATTAGGGTCGATGACCTCATCCTGCCAGGTGACCAGCCACACCCCCCCCTGACCCTTGACGGCTGTGGCAATGTTGGTAGCGATATTCAAACCGGTGACCCGATTGACGTCGAGCCGCTCCAGCCGGGGCAGAGGCGTCCAGTTTTGCCAACCGTAGTAGTAAGCCCACACGGGAAAAAGATGACCGGGGCTGAGGAGGACGGTTTCGTCGTCAGCAATCCGCTCCCGCACAAATTGAGCCAGGGCTTTGAAATCGTCTTTGGAGAAGCGGGGATCGGTGAACCAGTGGTAAAGGCTGAAGACAGAGGTAGAGAGGATGAAGAGGAGGGTGAGGGTGAAGAGGAAACGTGAAACGTGAAACGTAAAACGTGAAGGGTAAAAAGCAGGACGTAATGAGTGGGGCGTGGTACGTGATGCGTGATGCGTGGTTAAGAGGCTGGCCAGAGTGGTGGCGATGATGAGAACGAAGGCGGGCCAGGCCAGCATGGTGTAGCGGGGGTTGAATTTGGGCGACCGGTAGGATAAGATCAGGATGAAAATGAGGGGCAAGAGCAACCAGAGCAGGAGGAATAACAAATTTTGAATTTTGAATTTTGAATTTTGAATCGAAAACCCAAAATCTAAAATCCAAAATCCAAAATAGATCAGGGCCAACCAGAGGCCGGTTTGCTCGAAGACGGTTTCGCCCACGGTGAAGCTGATGAGCACTTTGCGTAAGGCCTCGTTGAGTTTCAAAGCGCCGGGCCAGTAGCTGGGGTCGTCCCCCAGGCGGGAGAGCAGGATGGGCAGCCATGGCGCGAACAAGAGGGCGGTCAGGCCGAACATTGGTAGCCATTGGGCAATGAGTGCTTTAGGCCAGCCACGCTGCCAAAGAATGAGGGCCGTGTACAGAGCGTGGGCGATGAGTAGGAAAATGGCGAAGTAGTGGGTGTAGAGAGCGATGGTAGCGGTGAGAGCGTAGAGTAGGGAGTAGGGAGTAGGTGAGGTGGGGTTAGAACGTACAATTTTGAGGAGGAGGTAGCTGGTCAGGGTGGCTTCAAAAACGAGCAGGGTGTACATACGGGCTTCCTGGCTATAGTAGACCATGAGAGGGGAGAAGGCGAAGAGGATAGCAGCCAGGAGGGGGGCAGGGGAGCGAGGGGATCCAGAAAGGGTAAGCAGGCGACGGGCCAGGACGTAGAGAAGGGGCAGGGTGAGGGTATTGAAAATGACAGAGGGGAAGCGGAGCGCCCATTCACTGGGACCAAAAATAATGCTGGTACCCCTGATAAGCAGGTAGTAAAGCGGCGGCTGAATATCGGCTGCGGTCCATTGGATGAGTTCGGATAGCTGACTGGTCTGGACTAGAAACCATGTCACTCCCTCATCGTACCAGAGGCTTTGTTCACCCAGTAGGGTCAGACGCAGCGTAAAGGCGATCAAGATAATGAGTAGAAGCCAGAGGCGATCTTTGTTCATACTGGATAGCATGCTATCACAGAGAGGATAAGGAGACAAGGCGGCAGGTAAAGCACTGACCTATTCCGACAATCCGAAATTAAACAGCGACAGCATATGGTACATCACAATGCCCACACTGGTGGCCAGATTAAGACTGCGCACGTTCGGGCTTTTCATCGGAATAGTAAAGCAGGCCTCAGGATTGGCCTCGAGCAGCCACTCGGGCAATCCTGCATTCTCTTTGCCGAATAAGAAGCTGTCACCGGCCTGAGGTCGGATTTGGCTGTAGGGACGCTCGACTTTGGTTGTCAGCAGGTAGGTATGGGCCATGTTCAATTCAGCCAAATAAGTATCCACGTCGGGAATGTGTTTAATTTTGACAAACTCCCAATAATCCAACCCGGCCCGTTTAAGGTATCGGTCGCTGAGTTTGAAACCCGGTTTCCCGACGATAATGAGCTGCATCTCGGTGGCCGCACAGAGACGGGCAATATTGCCTGTATTTTGAGGAATCTGAGGCTCGACCAGAACAACGTTAAACATAAAGCTTGGCTTGGTAGCGTATATCCTTTGGGTGCGTTTCATTTGAGTCGGAGTATTTCAAAACATCGTGTTGCATGTTACGTATGCGAGCATTTGAGACACGGGTCCCAGGTTACCCCAACTCAATGCGGCAACCCCTGGCGGCTGTCCTTTGGCATCTTGAACCACTCCTCCAGCGTGATTGACGGCGCGCCAAACAGCGCATTGGCCTCGGTCGGATCGCCCAACTCCCCTACCTTGTCAAAATATGCGATCAACCGCGTTATGTAGGTCAGGCCCTGGCGCCCGGTCAGCTTCGCGATCAGTCGGGCTTGCCACAGCTTCATCCGCATCATCTTAAGTTCGGGATGACAGGCATTGACAAACCGCTCTAACGCATCGGGCAGCGTGATACCCTCCGGCCCGTGAATGAACAACCGCTTACCAAGAGCCCGATCATCGTCATACGATGCGGCCACCATCCGCCCGAAGTCCGCTGCCGCAAAGAAGTGTAGCGCAGGCGGGTTCTTACCGACGATTACCACCGCCCGGTCGCCGCGTATGAAATTGTGCAGTGTTTCCATCACCCAGGTTGGGCAGAAAACAGTGTGCGCTATACCGCTGCGGCGGAGGATGTCCTCGGTGCGCATTTTCACATCGATCATTTCAAACCAGCGGTTTTCCTCGCGTGCAGTTGTGGCTGAGACATAGGTAACGCGCTCCAGACTGTTACCTTGTGCCAGATCAATGATGTGCTGCGTTGCGGTCAGTTCCGATTCCTGGGTCAGATTGATATGCACTGCCTCACAGCCTGCCATTGCCGCCTGGATATTGTCCCTATTTAGCGCGCTCCCCTCGACGATCTCCACCGTATTCCCAAACATCCGGCGGGCTTTCTCGACGCTGCGTACCAGTATTCGCACCCGGTGGCCCTTATCAACCAAACAGTGCGCGACCGGCTGACCCAGCATGCCAGTTGCTCCCAGAACTAAGACTTGCCTGGACATCATGTAATTCTCCTAAGTTGAACTAAGCCTGAGCACAGCTATTTGGAATTTAAGTCCGGGAGATTAACGGAGAAAAGCTGGTCTATGGTCGTAGATGCCCCGATTGTACCAGACCAGGCCAACAATTGACAAGTTTTGAGACCGATTAGATGAAAAAAATAACCCCTGTAGTTGATATTCTTTCAATCCAACACCCTTCTAACCTTTTGGGTGAGACTTTTGACAGTAAAAGGCTTTTGTAGAAAATTAACCCCTTCGTCCAAAACCCCGTGATGAACAATCACATTGTCTGTATACCCCGACACATACAGCACTTTGAGGTCAGGCCGGGCAACAGCCAATTTCTCATAGAGCTCTCGGCCATTCATATCGGGCATAATCACATCGGTCAGGAGAAGATGGATGACGCCTTCATATGCGAAAGCAAATTGGAGGCCCTTGTTTGGACTTTCGGCTTCAATCACTATATACCCGTATGTCTCTAGAGTTTCGCACGCCAGTTTTCGCACCATTGGTTCATCTTCCACTACCAACACTGTTTCTGTGCCGTAAACCGATGTCGAATCTGGGATGGTAGTTACAGCAAGTTGAGTGGTTTCCTCGGCTCGGGGTAGATAAATTCTGAAGGTTGTCCCGTGACCTGGCTCACTGTACACCCAGATGTTACCCTGATGCTGCTTAACAATGCCAAAGACCATCGCCAAACCCAGGCCGGTTCCCTTACCCTGTTCCTTGGTGGTGAAAAATGGCTCAAAAATGTGCTTTTGGGTTTCAGTATCCATTCCCTGACCGGTATCGCTGAGGGATAGCATCACATAATTGCCTGGCTGTGTCTCCGGATGTGTTTGGGCATAGGCTTCGTCTAAATAAACATTGTCGGTTTCAATAATGAGTTTACCGCCGTTTGGCATAGCATCACTGGCGTTTACGCTCAGATTCAGCAAAAGCTGCTCAATTTGCGTCCGATCGGCCTGGAGCAGGCAAGGGGTCGGGGTCAGAAATATCTGCACCTCAATGTCTTCTGTGATCAAGCGTCGGAGCATTTCCTGAAACTCGATAATAACCTCATTGAGGTTAAACACCTGTACTTCCAGCACTTGCCGACGGCTGAAAGCTAATATTTGTTTGGTGAGGTTGGCGGCTCGTTCCGCCGCCGTTTTTATTTTGTTTAGATCGGTATACAATTGACTATCAGGCGACAATTCCATTTGGCCCAATTCGGCATAGCCGATGATGGGTACCAGCAGGTTGTTGAAATCGTGGGCAATGCCGCCGGCCAGCCGGCCAATGCTCTCCAATTTCTGAGCCTGGCGCAACTGTTCCTCAAGTTTCGCCTGCGCCTCCTCCGCCCGCTTGCGCTTGGTAATGTCGCGGTTCACAGCCACCGCACCCACCGGTTTGCCGGTGCTATCCTTGATCAATGAAACTGACGCCAGGATATTGATTCTTGTGCTATCCTTGTGTTTCTGGATCACTTCGCCCTTCCAAATTCCTCGCTCCAAGAGTTGCTGGTAAACCTGTTCTGGCTGGTGGTCAAAGTATTCGCTCTGAAGTATCTCGTCGACCGGCTGGCCAATGACTTCGCTGGCGCTCCAGCCATAAAGCGCTTCTGCCGCCCGGTTCCAACTGGTGATCTTGAAACTCAGATCGGTGGCAATGATAGCGTCGGAGACATTTTGCAGGAGGTTGGCTTGATAAAGAAGCTGTTCCTCGGCCTGCTTGCGCTCGGAGATATCGCGTACAATGATAATGAGACCAATGGCCTGGTCTTGCGCGTCCTTCAGACAAGACGCGCTCACTTCGCCGAAAAAGAGCGAGCCATCCTTTTTGAGTAAAAGATATTCCTGGCTGGTGATGAAACCGCCGGCCAGAACGTTCTCCATATGGCCCAACGCCTTCTCGTGGTAGTCGACATGAACCCACTCCAATATGCTGCGTCCAAGAACCTCATCCTCAGCCTCATAGCCGTAAAAATGAACTGTTGCCGGGGGGACATAGGTAATGTTCCCGGCCGCGTCGGTGACGGTTATGGCGTCAGGTAGCGTGCGTACCAAGGTTCGATAGCGTTCTTCGCCCTCACGCAGGGCTGTTTCGGCCTGACGGCGTTCCAGGCGCAGTCGTTTCTGCTCGAGGGCATGGGTTACCGCCTGCCCCAACCGCTTGATGTGCTCTTTGATGACGTAATCGGCTGCGCCGGCTTTCATACACTCGACGGCCGTGTCTTCATTGATTGCTCCGGTCAGGATAATCACCGGGGTGAAGGGAGTGCGCTCCAGGGCCAGCTTGAGCGCGGTCAAGCCGTCGAACTGGGGCATTCGATAGTCCGAGACGATCAGATCAGGTTGGAACTCCTCCAACGCAGCCAGATAGTCCGGTCGCGTCTCCACCCACCGGAACACGCACGACTGGAGCGTCTTGCGGATTTCCCGTTCAGCCAGTTCGGCGTCGGTGGGCAGGTCTTCGACGAGCAAGACCCGAACGGATTCAGTCATAGATTACCTCCTTTATCCGGTGCCTTATCGGGCGTTGGGCCGGTTTCAACTATCATCCAGGAGCCTCGTTCACCAGCAACCAGTAGAAGCCAAGATGGCTCATGACTTCCATAAACGCGTCGAACTCCACCGGCTTGACCACATAGCTGTTGGCCTCCAGGTCATAAGCAGTCTTGATGTCCGGGTCTTCGCGGGAAGAAGTAACCATCACCACCGGGATTGGACGAGTTCGTTTGTCGGCTTTGATCTCGCGCAGCACTTCCAGTCCGTTCAGCTTGGGTAATTTCACGTCGAGCAAAACCACCTTCGGGGGATGGGTCAGCTTCCGCTCGGCGTACCGGCCCCGGCAGAAGATGAAATCCAGCGCTTCCGCCCCATCCTCCACCACAAACAGCCGGTTGGCCAGGTTGCGTTTCTTCAGCGCCCGGATGGTCAACTCGGCGTCGTGAGGGTTATCCTCTACCAGCAAAATGTCTATTGGGTCCAGATGACTCACTATTAGTCTCCTTTTCGAGGTAACGTAAAGTAAAATATTGCGCCTCGATCAACCTCGCTTTCAGCCCAGACCCGTCCGCCGTGGCGATGGATGATCCGTTGGACGATGGCCAGGCCAACCCCGGTGCCTTCGAATTCCCGTTCGCTGTGCAGACGCTGAAATACCCCAAAGAGCTTGTCGGCATACTGCATCTCAAAACCGGCGCCATTGTCACGGACAAAGTAGATATTATCAGCGACTTCCTGGTTACAGCCCACTTCGATAACCGCTTGTGTTCGTTTGGCGGAGAACTTGACCGCGTTGGAAAGCAGGTTGGTCCATACCTGGCGAATTAAGGCTGGATCGCCTACCACCGGAGGCAGGGATTCCAATTGGAAATCAATCCGTTCCCGCACTTCTGGGGTGGTTACTTCATGGAAGACCGAGTTGGCCAGGTCCTCCATGTCGATCGCAGAAATCCGCATTTCAGCCCGACCGAGGCGGGAGAAGGTCAGCAAGTCGTCAATCAGCTCGCCCATCCGCCGGGTTTGACCACGGATGACCGCACAGACCCGCTGGCCCTCGGCATCCAGGTTAGATTCGTAATCTTCCTCCAGGATGCAGGTGTAGCCGTCAATGGCCCGCAACGGAGCCCGCAGGTCGTGCGAGACGGAGTAGGAGAACGCTTCTAGTTCCTTGTTCGCGGCTGCCAATTGGGCGGTGCGTTCGGCTACTCGTTGTTCAAGTTCCTCGTTCAGTCGGTGTATTTCTTCTTCGGCTCGCTTGCGTTGGGTAATGTCTTGCACGAGCGAAGCGACGCCGATGACCTGGCCGTCCGCGCCGACGAGCGGAGCGTTGAACCACTCGCAGGTGATGGTGTGTCCATCCTTGGTCAGGTTCTTGTTAGTGCTGTATGTACCGCCCTTTTGCGCCAGCAGGGCTTGCCAGACCTGGTCGACCAGAGGTCGCGCTTGTTCGGGCACGATGAGGCTGGCGTGGCGCCCCAGCGCTTCTTCGTGGGTGTAGCCAAAAATCCGTTCGGCGGCAGGGTTCCACAAGACGACCTCAAAGTCCATGTTCCATTCGATGACGGCCAGCGGCGATTGCTGCACAAGCAAGGATAGTCGCTGCTGCGACTCGCGGATCGTCTCTCGCAAGCGGGCAGCGTGCAGCGCCACCGCCCCCTGTTCGGCCAGCGTCTGGTAGAGGTGCTGTTTTTCCTCGTCAAAGTAGCCGGCGGACTTGGCCAAAACTATGATATAACCCATCGGCTCGTTCCCGACTTTGAGTGGAAAACCTGCGAGACTGGTCGCTCCACTCTGGCGAATTATCTCGCGGCCGGCGGGTTCTGCTCGTTCGTCGGCAAAGACATCATCCGAGACAAACATGCGGTTGGCCGAAAGGAAGATGTTGAACCCCGGGTAGCGCGAAACCGGAATGCGCGTTCCAATAGGCACCAGGGTCGCCACACCGCTCTCAAAGGAATCGGCGCGGCCCAGGATGATAGCAAGTTCGCTTCCCGTCCGGTCGAAAGTAAGGATGGTCACGCACGCCTGGGGATAGAGACCGGCCTGTTGAATCAGCACGTCCAGCACCTCGTCCTCGGTCTCCGCGCCAGCCAGGGCCTGGCTGACCTCGAAGCGCACGCGGGTTTCGTGCAGGTTACGTTCGAGTTGCGCCTCGGCTCGCTTGCGTTCGGTGATGTCGCGCAGAAAGACCAAGATCTGACCCGACTGGTGCATGAAGGTCATGCTGACATCAACGTCAATGATGCGCCCGTCTTTGCGGCGATGGCGAGACTCGAAGATCTGCGGGCCGGCCATGGTCTTTTGGTGTTGTGTCTGGATCTCTTCTGGTGTCGCTATGGTTTCGATATCCGATACGGACATCTTGAGCAGTTCGTCGCGGCTGTACCCTATCATGCGGCTATAGGCCTCATTCACATCCAGAAGGTGTCCGGTTACATCCACTATCGCAAAGCCATCCATTGAGGTGCTCGTGATGATGCGGTATTGTTCTGCGCTCTCGCGTAACGCCTCCTCCGCCTGTTTGCGCTCGGTAATGTCGCGGCCTACAGCCTGTAGCTCGACAACTCGACCATTTTCATCGCTAATACATTGGACGACCCATTGGATCCAACACTCTTTGCCATCATGCCTGTAATTCAGATACTCGCCTACTAACGGTCTGGGGTTCTTCGCCAAGTTTTCAGTTTCTTGCCGGACGAGATCACGGAATTCAGGCGCGATCATAAACAGATAACTCTGTCCAATCAATTCTTCGCGGGTTTTGCCATAAAACTGACAATAAGCGTCGTTGACAAACGTCAGCGTGGTATCTGGCAGGTATCGGCTGATTAAGTCGACCTGGCTTTCGATTACAGCCCGGTAGCGCGCCTCGTTCTCCCGCAGCGCTTCCTCAATCTGCTTGCGCTCCGTCATGTCACGCACTGCAACAAGCAACCGCTCCTGGCCACCAATGACAGCCCGTCTCATATTCACTTCAACCCAGAACAGGCGGCCGTCCTTATCCTTCGCCCTCCACTCAAAGAGCTGCGGCTCCCCCGTGGCTGCCTTTTTCATCCAGGCAAGAGCATCTTTTTGGGTGTAGGGCGGCTCGCCTGAGCTCAGGTCTTCGACCTTGATTTGAAGAGCCTCTTCGCGCGTGTAGCCATACATTATGCCCATCCTGGCGTTGACATCGAGAATATCGCCAGTGACCGGATCGTGGACGAAAATGGCGTCGTTGACCGAATCGAAGATCGTCCTGAAGCGTTGCTCGCTCTCCCGCAGTGCTGCCTCGGCCAGCTTCCGTTCCGCGATTTCCTGTTGCGCCTGTTGATACAGCCTGGCATTCTCCAGGGCAATGGCGGCCTGTCCCGCCAGCACTTCCAACACTTCAATTCTTTCGGGGGTAAAGGTGTCGGCGGCCAGGTTGTTTTCCAGGTAAAGAATCCCGCTCAATCTCCCCCGGTTGAGCAATGGTATGCAGAGAACCGATTTGGTCTGGTTTCGTTTCACGTAGGGATCGCCAACGAAAGGGCCTTTTTGAGCAGCATCATCTAGAACGATGCTTTCGTGGCTGCGGACGACGTAGCGAACGATTGACGGGCAGACCGCATCGCTCTCCTCGATTTCAATCGCCTGCAACGTTGTCATGTCCTTTAAATCTGCGGTTCCCTCCGCTTCAATGACCCATTTTCCGTCTTTCTCCAGGATGAGACAACCCCGCTGCGCGCCGGCATTCTCGATGACGATTTCCATCAGCTTTTTTAGCAACTCGTCCAGGACAATCTGGCCGGAAATAGCCTGGGAGGCCTTCATGACCGACTTTAGGTCCAAACTGCCCCATCCCCCTTCATGCTCGGCGGTGCCCTCTTGGGCAGAGATATGCGCCGATTTCGCCAGCCAGCGAGGATAACGTTTCTCCAAGTCTTGCACCTTGGCCCAGGCCTGCCAGCGGCCATAGCCCTCATAAGCTCTCGTCATGTAGAGACGAGCGATCTCTTCCATGCCGTGGGAGAGATAGAAATCGGCCGCGCGTTCGTAGGCCAGAGCCTCTTCGTGCAGAAATTCATTTTCTTTGGCCCCCTGGATAGCCCTTTCGTAGCAGGTCGCCGCCTGCCAATAGCGGCCCTCGAGGCGAGCTTTTTCGGCCTCCATCAGATCTTTTTTATGCTGGTGATTCATCGGCGCAAAGCGCACCCATACGTCGAATTCTGCCAGGTTGCGGTTGATTCGCTCCAGAATTTGGGGATGCTCATCGGCAGCCTGTAGGTTAGCCAGCGCGGCCTGGGCCAGGGTGTCATAGAAATAAAACAGGGGCATCAGATAGGTGCCGCTCCCATAGAGCGCATAAGATTCAGTTTCTTGGAAGAAATTGACCGCCACCTGCGGTTGGTCAAACAAATAGTGCAGCCAGGCTTTGTAGAAGAAAATCCGAAACACATCGGCCAGGTCGTTAAGCTGGAAGGCCAAAGCCAGTTTTTCCTGTTCGTCATAGACATCTCCCTTAAGTATCCAGGGGACCTCACTTTTGCCCTGCAGGTTAAGGATGGCTTGATGAATCAGGAAACACCAATCCTTCATCCGTCCCAATTGAATTTTTTGACACGTCTCTTCCGCCTGTTGGCTGACCGCTTCCGCTTCGGTCAACGGGCCTCCTAAAAACAAATGATGCCAGACCTGCCACCAGGCACAATAGCCGACGAACTGAAACGTGCCTGTAGTCAAGCCCTTTTGCACGCCCTCGACGAAGATGGGCAGGGTGTGTTTCAGATGGTCATACCGATGCACGATAAACCCACCCATGAGCACGCTCAGCGGGGAGATGGGATTATCCGCACGATATCGTTCTTCAAATAATTGCATTGTTTTATCCGCCAGAAGACGCGCTTTGGGGATATCGTGCAGGGCGAAACAGAGATTTGAGGTAAAAGTCATGAGAGTCACTGGCGCCCAAGGAGTCAAGCCCTGTTCGATGCATAGTCTGGCGATCTGGGATACGAACATTACGTGGAGATACATATTCGAATTATATGTTGGGCCATTGATGACTAAAGCGACTTCCAGAATCAACCCGACCTCAGCCGGGGCCTCAGGGAGATGGCGCAGCGTTTCGATCCGGGCTGGGGTTAACCATTCAGCCGTCTCGCGTAAGTAGTTGAAGGCTTCTTCAGGGGAGGGATGCCGATTGACCGGAATCCCCATAGCTTGAACAAAGGTTAAGCCTAACTCGATCGCTTCGGTAAAGTTGCCGCGATAGAGCAAACCCTGAATTTTGGCTTGCTTCACCTGGGCGGTATCGGCCATGGCGTGAGCCTGGGCTTCGGTGATTTGAAAAACTCGTTCCAATTGTTCGGTATCGCCCGTGAGGGAGAAAAGGGTGGCTAACTGCGAATGAAGCTTTAGCATCCGATCATACCGGCTGGCCCAGGCATCAGTCGGCATCAAGGCTAAGGCGGCTTCCAGATAGGCTTGCGCCGAGCGAAACGCCGCTGCCCCATAGGCCAGGTCGGCTGCCTTCATATTCAACTCGGCCAAGCGCAGCCGTTCGGTTTCATCCGTGACGAGCGCGCCGGCTTGATTATAGTGCTGCACGATATCAAAGACCCGCTGCTCCAGCTCGGCGGCCGGGGTGTTGGCCAACAAAAGCCGGCCAATCTCTAAATGGACGGCTTGTTGCTCTGGAGCGGAAATTTGGGCATAGGCGGCTTGCTGCACCCGGTCGTGCAGAAAGCTAAAGCGGGCCTGGGCAGCCGCGTCAGGCAGTTTATAATAGTCATCCAGAGGGATGACTAAACCCTGAGTCAGGGCTTCCGCTAACCTGGCCAGCGTGGTTGGCTCACTCATCTGGCCTATCAGCGCCAGGGTCTGCAGGTCAAACTCGTTCCCCATGCAGGCAGCCAACTGTAATAAATCGGCGGTTTCCGGGGAGAGTTTCTTGATCTTCCCGGCCATCAGGTCAACCACGTTATCGGTAATATTTTGGGCCTTAATCTGCGCTATATCCCACGTCCAGCGGCGGGCATCGAAATCGAAGCGAAGCCAACCCTCTTCATACAAATTCTGCAAAAATTGGTGGGTGAAAAAGGCGTTACCTTGCGTCTTGGTGTAAACCAATTCGGCTAAGGCTTGACTATCAGCCGTTGAACAAGCCAGACTCTCTTGAATGAGCTGCCGCACATCCTCCAGTTGCAGGTTGCCCAGTTCAATGGTTTGCATCGCAGTCCCCGCGGCGGTCAGGTCACTGAGGGTCATCATGAAGGGATGGGCTCGATCCACTTCGTTATCCCGATAAGCTCCGATCAGCAATAGGTGGGTTATCTTCTCGCCCATTAGTAACACTTTTAACAACTCTAACGAGGCCAGGTCGGCCCACTGCCAGTCGTCAATGAACACGACGAGGGGATGCTCGGCCGTGCTGATGGCCTGCACAAAGTTTCGAAAGGTTAAATTGAAGCGGTTACGGTTCTCTTGCCCGCCCAACTTGGGCACGGCCGGTTGTGGGCCGATCACGTTCTCCAAACTGGGCATCACTTCCGTCAACACAGCCCCGTTGCCGTCCAAGGCGGTCAATATCCTTTCCCGCCACATGAGCAAGGTTGTCTCTCGCTCGGTCAGGAGTAGCTCGGCAAACTGATTGAAAGCCTGGGTAAAGGCCACATAAGGTGTATTTTGTTGATACTGGTCGAACTTGCCACCGATGAAATAGCCGCGCTTCTCGGTGATGGGTTTGTGAACCTCTGCCACCAACGCCGACTTGCCGACCCCTGCATAGCCAGCCACCAGTATCAACTTCTGGCTGCTAGCAGCCACGCGGTCAAACGCAGCCAGCAAGATCGCTATCTCCGCAGACCGTCCATACAACTTTTCTGGGATATAAAGATGCCCGGGGTAATCATCCTGACCCAATTCGAAACTCAGACCTTCAAGGTTTTCGAAACCTCGAAGGTCTGTTAAAGCGGCCAGACATCGCTCCAAATCTGCCTGCAAGCCAAAGGCCGATTGGTAGCGGTCTTCGGCGTTCTTGGCCAGCAATTTCATGACAATAGCAGAGATCGTCGGCGGGATATCTGGGTTTAAAGCCGTAACTGGCCGGGGCGCTTTGGCTATGTGGGCATGCACCAAGGCCAGCGGGTCATCACTATCAAATGGCAGTTGGCCGGTCAACAACTCATAGAACGTCACCCCCAGCGAGTACAAATCGGTGCGATAATCAACCACCCGGTTCATCCGGCCGGTCTGCTCCGGCGAGATATAGGCCAGGGTTCCAGCCAACCACTCCGGATTGCCTAAATACTGCACGCGCAAGTCAAGCCGTGAGGCGAGGCTGAAATCAATAATTCTGACTTGTTTTGTCTCCAGGTTGACCAGAATATTGTGACTGTTGATATTCCCGTGGATGATATGGTGCTGATGCACATCGCCCAGGGTTTGGGCGATGCGAATAGCCACCTGAAGAAAATCAATCAACGACTGCTTTTGCTCGATAAATGCCTGTTTAAGCGTCTGCCCGGCAATATACTCCATCACCAAAGCCGGTTTATCCTCTACTCTGATCTGGGCAATGGCTTTACGCACCCCGTCAACCACCAGATCTTTGGTCAATTCGTATTCGTTGTTGAAACGGACGAGTTGGTGAGCAGTTGGATGATTTGTATTTAAAACTTTGAACACCACCGGCCGGTCATACTCACCAGTCGCTTGATAATAAATGAGCGAATTACTGCTTTCGTGAATGAGTATCAGGGATTGCTTTGAAGAGGTCATGGTTTTACTCCTTGTATCCAACCCAGTTCAGTCAGTTTGGCATCGAACGGGTTATTGTCCAGCGATTAGCGTTGACCAAGAGGTTGGCCCACACCTGACGGATCAAGGTTGGATCACCCTCCGCTGGAGACAGGGACTCCAACTGGAAGTCAATCCGTTCCCGGTCCTCAGGTGTGGTCAACTCCTGAAACACCGAGTTGGCCAGCGTCTCCATATTAATGGGAGACATTCGCATTTTCACTTCAGCCAGCGTTGTAACAAGGTATTTTGGACTTCGAGGCGCTGTTGCATAGTATGCAAGCTCACATGCGTTTCAACCCTGGCTAAGAACTCCTCAACCTGAAAAGGTTTGGTGATGTAGTCCACGTTACCTGCGACAAAACGTTTTACCCTATTGAAAACCTCATTCGAGGCGCTAATAGAGATGACCGGGATGTTAGTGGTGTGTTCTTCTGTTTTTAAGTGGTGGCACACCTCATAGTCATCCAGTTGAGGCATATCGACGTCAAGCAAAATCAGAGTCGGGAGTTGGGTCCAGACCCCGATCAAAGCCGAGGGGCCATCAAGGTGGAGCGGTCTTGTTACTTAATTCAGGATAGTCTATTTTTGACCGAAAGGCAATTTAGGTAGTTCCGAAAAAATAATTGTCCCAACTCCGTGAAACGTGAAGCGTGAAACGTGATGTTTTTACGCCATAAATCCTCACGTTTCACGTTTTACGCTTCACGCCACCGAAAGTTTTGGGATGA
>DAOUMU010000140.1:0-12928 GCA_034409055.1 Anaerolineae bacterium | reverse complement strand
TGAGAATGGACGCTTTACCGGCTCCAGAAAGTCCGCTACCACCGTTTTTTGCCCAGATATAATGACTTGTGGCCGCAATGACGGGTTTTATGCCGCTACAAAGCGACTTCTCCGACAGCCTGCTAGGCTGCTTTATCTAGTGACGTGCCGATAGGCCGGCCATATTCATCGTACAATTCTGGCGTTGCCTCACCCCGGATAGCCGCAGCGTTAATAATACACTTGCGAATTTCTTTATGGGAGGGGATTTCGTACATGACGTCCAGCAGGGTTTCTTCGATGATGGCCCGCAAGCCACGGGCCCCCGTTTTATGCTTAAGGGCCAATGCGGCAGCGACTGATAGGGCCTCCTGAGTAAAAACTAATTCGACGTTATCCAGGGCAAACAAATGTTGGAATTGCTTGACGATTGCGTTGCGGGGGTCCGTTAAAATTTTCATCAGTGCGGCATGGCCTAAGGACTCCACGGTGACGATAACCGGCAGCCGGCCCACAAATTCAGGAATCAGGCCATAAGCCAGTAGATCATCCGGTGTCACCTGGGCCAATAATTCAGTAAGATGCTGGATGGCTTCTTCTTCCTTGGAGATTTCCCGACTCTGTTTAGGTAAAGTGGTTACTTCTTGTAAACGACCCACTTGAGACTCAGCAGGAGTTTCATCAAGGTCCTGCCTGGAGGCTTTTTCCTTTTGCCTCTTGGTAAAGCCCATCTTACCTTTGAGGCCCAGTCGCTCTTCGATGATTTTTTCCAGGTTGTCGAACGCACCCCCGCAGATAAAGAGAATGTTAGAAGTATCTATCTGGATAAAATCCTGATGGGGGTGTTTGCGTCCTCCTTGAGGGGGCACGTTGGCCTGCACTCCCTCAATAATCTTTAGCAGCGCTTGCTGCACGCCCTCGCCGGAAACATCGCGAGTAATCGAAGGATTATCACCTGACTTGCGGGCTGCTTTGTCAATTTCGTCAATGTAGATAATGCCTTGCTCGGCGCGCTGGATATCATAATCGGCCGCCTGAATCAGGCGTAACAAAATATTCTCAACGTCCTCGCCGACATAACCGGCTTCGGTCAGCGCAGTAGCATCGGCAATGCAAAACGGTACATCCAGAATTCGGGCCAAAGTTTGGGCCAACAGCGTTTTACCACAGCCTGTTGGCCCAATCAGGAGAATATTGCTTTTTTGCAATTCCACCATATCATTTTTGCCCGAAGAGACAGGCCGATTGATGCGCTTGTAATGGTTATAAACGGCTACCGACAGGACTTTTTTGGCCCGCTCCTGGCCCACGACCCATTCATTCAATTGCTCATAAATTTCTTTAGGAGAGGGAATGCGGTTCAGATGAAATTCGGTCGCCGTGGAAGCGGATGTATCTTCTTCAAGGATATCTCGACACAGATCGACGCACTCATCACAGATAAAAACCTGATCTGGCCCGGCGATCAATCGGTTGACTTCTTCCTGGGTGCGCTTACAAAATGAGCAGATTTGAATATCGGATCGAAACCTACTGGCCATTTACATGACTCATTCTTTTTTAGTATCGTCTTCTGAAGGTTTATCCATCGGTTCAATGGCGGGCTCGCCCAAAATATTATCTACCAGCCCATACTCCTTGGCGCCGTGCGCATCCATAAAACGATCCCGCTCGAAATCTTCGGCTATTTGCTCGACCGATTGCCCGGTATGCCGGCTGAGGATGCCGTGCAGTAAATCTTGCATACGCTTCAGTTCTTTATATTGGATTTCAACATCCGGGGCATAACCCTGTGCGCCACCACCGGCCGGGTGCATATGGATCGTGGAGTGAGGTAAAGCAGAACGCCGTCCGGGTTCACCGGCTGCCAATAACACGGTACCCATGCTGGCCGTCCAGCCAACGGCAAAAGTAGTGACCGGGGCTTGTATCTGTTGCATCGTATCATAAATAGCCAGGCCCGGATAAATGGCCCCACCGGGGCTATTAATATACATCTGGATTTCTCGCTCGGGATCTTCCCGATCCAGAAACAGTAATTGGGCCACAATTAAATTGGCCACTTGATCGGTGATTGGCGTTCCTAGAAAAATGATGCGTTCTTTTAACAACAGTGAAAAAATATCATAAGCCCGTTCACCACGCCCGGTGCTTTCAATCACCATAGGGACTAAAGATTGGGGCAAATAGGGCGACATTATCCTTATAACTCCTTTCGAAATCGTAAAATTTTTTAATTCTCTTTTGCGATCACTGTTTCCCCGGCCGAGGTATCATCCGTCAATTCTGCAATCACCTTACGGTCAGATTTATCTTCATCCGCAGCAGCTTGTGAGATATCGCTCGTGACTTCGTCCGCCTCGACCTCAAGAATCGATGCGGCCATTTCCACTGTGGCTTCAGTTTCGCTGGCGGTTTCATTGACAGTTTCGTCCGGGGTCATCTCAGGGGCTGGCTCAGCAGATTGATCAGCCGCTGCAGTGGCCTGCTCCTCATCATCACTCTCGGCTTCATCTACTGCGGCTGCCTCTTCTTCATCGGCCCTGGTGGGTTCTGGAGCCTCCCCTTTAGCAATGGCGGCCAGTCGATGAACGGCCTTATTCGATAGCAAATCCCTGGCAATCATATTCTGCTGGGACTCTGAGGACAGAATATTTTGCCAGACTCGCTCATCTCCGCCCGAATAGTCAGAAATTAGCTTGGCTTGTTCTAAAATTTCGCTCTGGCTTACGTCTAACTTTTCTAATTCGGCTACCTTATTCAAAACCAACCCTCTTTTTAAGCGGGTAATCACATCTGCTCGAACCTCTTCACGCAACTCCTCTTTAGTTTTATTTTCCACTTTCAGATAACTATCCAGGGTGATACCCACCCGTTTCAGTCGCTGTTCATAACTTTCCAGAGCTTCCTTAACGTGTTCTTCTTCCAGAGTCTGCGGCCAGGCAAGTTTCTCGACCTGCTCAATTAACTTATCCAGGACTGCAAAACCTAAGTCAAGATCACGTTGCTGCTCTCGTTGCTTCTTGATCCTTTCTCTAATATCCTCTCTGAGTTCTTCAAGGGTGTCAAAATCACTCACTTGTTGGGCAAATTCGTCATCCAGGGGATCAAGCTCTTTGATTTTTACCCCACTGACTTCAACGGTAAAGGTGATTTCTTTGCCGGCATACTTCTCATTTCCGAATTCGTCAGGATAAGTAAGTGTAAATGTTTTACTATCGCCAGCACTCAGATCAAGCAGAGGCGTTGTTAGATCAGGCTGGTTGCCAACTCTTTCATCGGGCGGGGTTAGTTCATATTCCGCCGATTCATTTTCAACCAATACCTGATCACCGTCTTTTTCTGTAACAGACATCGAAATAAGATCACCTATTTCACTGGGACGCTCTACCGGCGTCCATGTTGCATTTTGTTCTTGGATCGCTTTCAATGTCTGTTCAACATCCTCTTCAGAAACTTCTACCGGTTCGGCTTCAAGTCGAATATCCCGATAATTGCCCAGTTCCACTTTGGGTTTAACAGGGATTTTTATCTTGATTACCAAAGGGTTCCAGCCAATTTCATCCAGTTCTGCCTGGGCGTAAGGCTCAATGTCTATCTCTTCCAGAGCCTCTTTAATAAGCTTTTCACTCGATTGTTCCAGGGCTTCTTGCTGCACAACCTCCCAGCCAAAGCGACGAACGATGGTGTTGAAGGGGGCTTTACCACGGCGAAAACCAGGCACGTTAACCTGGCGAGCAATCCGCTTAGCGGCTTTTTTTAATAAATTTTGTTCTTGATCTGAGTCAATTTCAATGGTTAATAAAACTTGACATTGTTCCAGTTCTTCAGTTGTAACCTTCACCGGGATAATCCTTATCTTTTTATTTGAAATGTAAAATCATCATAGCATAAAGCATAGCCCCAGGCAAATTATTTTTGGGTTTGACTTGGCTTGAAACCGTTCCCACTTTGATGCAGACAATAGAGAGGTCTGAATCCAATGATACCGATGTTGATGACTTATGTCAAATAAAATCTTAAGTTTATATGATTTTGTGGAGATTTGTCAATATAAACTAATTGTGCTAAACTCAGATTAACCCTGCTGTTCTCGTGATGCTCCACGCGTCTTGAGCCAACATTACCTTGAGAGGGGGCTGTTGTTTTAGAGGGGATGCGGTAGCCTTCGTCAGGGCAAGGCAAAACCTTCTATTCAGGTCCCCACCTGCCGTTGAGCAGGTTCAAGGACAAATGGATTGCACACGGTTCAGCGGGGGCTTTTTTATCAAAAAATGCAATCCCATTGCTCCCTACAAAGAGCGCGATTCCAACAGGAACCGCGCTTTTTTAAGTTTCTGGTAAAGTAACAGCTTGCTACCAATCCAACTGACAGCACCCGTTTTGCCAATAAAGAGTCACATTGCCTTGATTGCTGTTTAGACGGATAAAATCGTGGCCGAAATTGAAGCTAATCTCGTACATCTGCCAGACGATGGCTGCAACAATCAAGGCGATAGTAATGAGGGTAGGCAAATGAAAAAAGGTATCCAGAAATCTGTCAACTGAATCCTGAAATTTTCTCAAAACAGTTAACACCCCATAATCGTTTCTTCAGCCAGCATATCGACCACCGCTTCCAGGCTGTCGGTTTCTTGATATTTGCGTAATTGGCGATCGGCACTGGTTCCTTCGATTAAGATGGTTCGAATGTGCTCAATCTCTTCTCGCGTTCCTAATTCGTCTACAACATCGTCAATTATTTCTAAAAGTTCGTCCATCAGCAAGCGGAGGGGAATCTCCTCCTCTTTACCAAAATCAATCAATTTACCATCGATGCCATCTTTTATGGCTCGCCATTTGTTTTCTGCAATTAAACTTTGGCGATAGATACGCCAGGTTTGGTTGCTCTTCCAAAACTGAATGAGCTTGGCCACAATCGCCTGGATCAAGGCAGCAACGGCGATGACCTCATCAATTTTGGTGATGCAGTCACACATCCTGAATTCAAGGGTCGGGAATTTGGGATGGGGACGAATATCCCACCAGATTTTAGTTGCCTCGTCGATACAGCCTGTTTTTATCAGGGTGTTCACGTAGCGATCGTATTCCTGGGCCGAATCAAAATATTCGGGCAGGCCGGTGCGCGGCAAATCTTCAAAAACCACACTGCGATAAGATTTCAGGCCGGTATTGCGTCCCATCCAGAAAGGGGAGGAGGTTGACAGGCTGAAGATGTGGGGGGCAAAATAGGTCATTTGGTTCATAATATCAATTCGTAAGTCAGAGTCTGGTATCCCCACGTGAACGTGCGTGCCAAAGATGAGTAGGCGTTGGGCAATTATCCTCATATCGGCCAGCAGACCCTTATACCGATCTCGATCGGTAATAACCTGATCTTGCCAGCGAGAAAAGGGATGGGTGCCGGCAGCCACGATTTTGCGTTCGTTCTTTTGGGCAATGTCATAGACAATGCTTCGCAAACGTTTTATCTCTTGACGCGCTTCTCTAATGTTGCGACAAACGTAGCTACCGGTTTCCACCTGTGATTGCAGAAATTCCGGCTTAACCTGATCCCGAAAAATAATTGCCCCCTCATCCAGTATTTCGGAAATGTAAGAGGTTAACTCTCTCGTTTCCGGGTTGATAATTTGATACTCTTCTTCAATGCCGATAGTAAGTTCTTCGAATAAGTTTTTCATTGCTGACCCCCTCCCTGTTTGTGGGACCTGTCCCATTGACAGGCTTAATTTTGGAGGCATTATATCACAGGTAGATTAGCTGTTCAACTGCTTTAAAAAACTCTATTTGCTATTCACGTTTCAAACCGGCCTGAGCTAATTACGGATAACACTAAATTCCTCTCTTTGTTCCTTCTATGCTAAAATAATTACCTCAATGGAGATCAAGCATTGAGGATTTTTCAGTTCTCATTCCTATCTCTGATGCCGAAAGCTGACTGCTAATGTCTGTATGTTGGCATTTAGACAGTGTTCATTAGGAAAAACTATTTAGTAAAAGGGGAAGTATATCATCATGTCAAAAAATCAATTTGGATTGATTGGCCTGGCTGTCATGGGCCAGAATTTGGTGCTTAATGCGGCTGATCATGGTTTTAGGGTCTCGGTCTTTAATCGGACCACCTCTAAAACCGAAAAGTTTATGGCCGGTGAGGCCAAGGAAAAGAATATCAGCGGGACTTATAGGTTAGAGGAATTTGTGGCCAGCTTGGAGCGCCCCCGGATTATACAAATTATGGTTCAGGCCGGTAGTCCCGTGGATGCCGTCATCAACCAATTAAAACCGTTGCTAGACGAGGGGGATATCATTATTGATGGGGGTAATTCCTTCTTTCCCGATACCGAGCGGCGGGCCAAAGAGTTGGAGTCGGTTGGCCTGCGCTTCATCGGGATGGGCGTCTCCGGTGGAGAGGAGGGGGCTCGCTACGGCCCCAGTCTGATGCCCGGGGGGACCAAAGAAGCCTATGCCTTCATCGAACCCTTGGTGATGGCTATCGCCGCCAAAGCGCCTGCTGATGGGGCCCCCTGCGTCACCTATGTTGGTCCCGGTGGAGCGGGACACTACGTCAAAATGGTCCATAACGGCATTGAGTACGGCGATATGCAACTCATTGCCGAGAGTTACAATTTGCTTAGAACTGCCCTCAACCCCACCGCCGAGGAGTTCCACCAGATTTTTAGCCAGTGGAACGCGGGCGAACTTTCCTCTTTCCTGATCGAAATCACGGCCAACATCTTCACCAAAATGGATGAGGAAACCGGCCAGCCTCTGGTGGACTTGATTTTGGATAAGGCCGGTCAGAAAGGCACGGGCAAGTGGACCAGTCAAAATGCACTTGACCTTCCTGCTCCCATTCCGACCATTACGGCGGCTGTAGATGCACGAATTATATCTTCGATGAAAGCGGAACGGGTGGCAGCGGCTAAAGTGCTTTCCGGTCCAACGGATCAATATGACGGTGACCGTCAGCAGCTTGTCGATGCGGTACGGGCGGCCCTGTACGCTTCAAAAATCTGCTCCTACGCCCAGGGTATGGCCTTACTCAAAAAAGCCTCGGCCGAGTATGGTTATGACCTGGATTTAGGTGAGATGGCTCGTATCTGGCGGGCTGGCTGTATTATTCGGGCCGAATTGTTGGACGATATCACCAATGCCTACCGTCGCAATCCAGAGTTGCCGAACTTGCTGGTTGATGATGAATTTAAGCAGGCCGTCCAGAGTCGTCAGGATGCCTGGCGTTTTGCCGTAAAAACTGCTGTTGACCTGGGCATCCCGGTGTCGGCGATGAGCGCCTCGCTGGCCTACTTTGATGCTTATCGTTCTGAACGCCTCCCGGCCAATCTCATCCAGGCTCAACGTGATTATTTTGGTGCCCACACCTTTGAGCGGGTTGACAAGGAAGGGGTGTTCCACGTCAATTGGATGGAGGGGGTAAAGGATGAGTAATGAAGTGACCACCCTGTCCACAGCGCCCTTTGTGGCCAAAGATGCCCTGCGAAAAATTCCCGATCCTTGTGTTGTCGTTATCTTTGGTGCCTCGGGCGATTTAACCGAACGTAAGTTAATGCCGGCGCTCTTTAGCCTGGCCTGTGAAGGGCTATTGCCGGAACATTTCGCCGTCATCGGAGTGGCCCGGAGTGAACTGGATGACGAGAGTTTCCGCCAGAAGATTGGGGCTGGCATCGAGGCTCATTCACGGCTTACCCCTCCTGAATGCCAGTTATGGGCCGATTTTTCCCAGAATATTTTCTACCATCGGACTAACTATGATGATCCGGCCGGTTACAAGGCCCTGAGTAAACTGTTGGCCAAGATAGATAAAGAGCGAAAGGTAAGCTGCAACTGCCTGTTCTATCTGTCCACTCCGCCGGTACTTTACCCGGTTATTGTCGAGCAGTTGGGTAAAGCCGACCTGGCCCGGCAATCAGGTCCTACCTGGCGGCGTATCATCATTGAAAAACCTTTTGGACACAATCTGGCTTCGGCTGTCGAACTGAATAATCGGATGCATGAAGTTTTTCGTGAAAGCCAGGTGTACCGGATCGATCATTACCTGGGCAAAGAAACGGTGCAAAATCTGTTGGTTTTCCGCTTTGCCAATGCTATTTTTGAGCCGCTTTGGAATCGCAATTACATCGATCACGTCCAAATCACGGTGGCAGAAGAAGTCGGTTTGGGTAGCCGGGCTGGCTATTATGACACGGCCGGTGTGATGCGAGATATGTTCCAGAATCACCTGTTGCAACTGCTCACTCTGACCGCTATGGAACCCCCGGCCGAATTTAATGCAACCTCGTTACGTGACGAAAAGGTCAAGGTACTCAAGGCCATTCGTCCCATCAAGCCGGAAGAGGTGGCCAACTATACGGTTCGAGCCCAGTACCGTACCTACCGGGATGAACCGGGGGTTGCGCCCCGTACCAGTACGCCTACGTTTGCCGCCCTCAAATTATATATTGATAATTGGCGCTGGCGGAATGTACCCTTTTACCTTCGTTCTGGCAAAACCCTGGCCGGTAAAGTCACCGAGATATCCATCCAGTTCCGCCATGTACCCCACTTGATGTTTCCGCTGCCTCAAGGCGAGCGGTTGCCCCCCAACATCCTGGGCCTCTGCCTCCAGCCCAACGAGGGGATGCATCTGGGTTTTGAAACTAAAATACCCGGCGCTGGCATGCGCACCCGTTCGGTCGATATGACCTTCCTGTACGAACAGGATTTTGGCAAGGACACGCTCCCAGATGCCTACGAGCGACTCATTCTGGATGCGTTGCAAGGAGATGCGTCCCTCTTTACCCGCAGCGATGAAATTGAGTTGGCCTGGGGAGTGGTTGACTCGATTCTGGCAGGTTGGGAGAGTAAATACGCTCCGACATTAGCTTTTTACGAGTCGGGGACCTGGGGGCCCGGCAAGGCTGATGAGTTCATTCGGGCTGATGGGCGAGAATGGTTGTACGGATGTGGTGAAAGTGGGGAGGGGTCGAGTTGACAACAAAATCGGATATAAATCTTCATATCTTCTCGACGTCTCAGGAATTAGGTCAGGCGGCGGCCATTCATGTATCCCATCTGTCAGAGCAAGCCATTGCCGCCCAGGGACGCTTCACGGTCGCTCTATCTGGCGGTTCATTGCCTAAATTGCTCTGCCCACCGCTGGTTGCCGAACCCTTGCGTACTCAAATTGACTGGTCGGCTTGGTACGTCTTCTGGGCTGATGAACGCTGTGTTCCGCTGACCGACGCGGAGAGTAATTACCGCCTGGCCCGTGAATATCTTTTTGAGCATGTCAATATTCCTCCCGGGCAAATTTACGCCCTGGCTGACTCGCTCGATCCGGCTGCGGCTGCGGCCGCTTATCAGACCAGCCTGACCCAGGTTTTTCAAGCCGAGGCCGGTCAACTACCTCGCTTCGATTTGATCCTGCTGGGTATGGGCGAGGATGGGCACACTGCCTCTCTATTTCCCGGTCACCCCCTGCTGCAGGAAACAGAACGCTGGGTAGCCCCCATTTTTGACTCGCCCAAACCTCCGCCAGAGCGCATCACCTTGACCCTGCCGGTTATCAAAAATGCTCGCCAGGTAGCGTTTGTGGCCGCTGGAGCAGGTAAGGCAGACATTCTATCCCGGGTGTTGGGGACAGACGCTTCGTCTGACCTCTTACCTGCACAAATGGTGCAGCCTGTTGAGGGTGAATTACACTGGTTTGTCGATGAGGCGGCAGCCGCTGATCTGCGACGGTGAATGATGTTAGGGCAAATGTGTTCCTGGAAACGTAATCCGGAATTCCGTGCCGTTTTTGCTATGCATAACGATCGTTCCCTTTAGTTGATTGACCAGCGTGTTGACCAATTTCATCTTTGAAGTGAAAAATACCTATCAAGCCAATGGCGTCAGCCGTGGTCTGGTATTCTATCACCTTTTGCTTGTACGTTTCAAAGGTATGGATGACGTTCCAACTTATGAACTCCACCTCAGGAAGCTGGCTTTGCTTTTCTTTCATCCTCTCGAGTACGGGCCGCCACATAGGAGTCTCGTCAACAATCAGCGCGATCTTTTTAACGTCTGGCGCGATTTCTTTTAGCAATCGCACTGTCTGCACAAAGTGCTCTTGCTCTAATACTCCAGTGACGTTTGTACTCCCTACAAATCCATATTCTTCAGGAGCTGCGTTCACGCCACTAAAAACAAAGGGTATATCGGTATTGATGTAATGCTGTACGACATATTTTTGCACATCATCGTCATTGGCGTAGACCAAGTCCGGTTTCCAGGTGTCAATTATCGTTCTTGCTTCCTGACCGATTTGCTCCCACTCCTCTGAACTGCGTCTCTTGGTGTCCATCTCAAAGACCCGGTATTCGATGTCTAATCCCTCCAAGGCATCCTTGAACCCATTGAACTGGTCCTGGTTCCAAGGCCAGGAGGCGTGATAACTCATGATATGCAGCACCTTGAATTTTTTCGCTGGAATCTCGACCCCTTCCACCCCTCCTTTCTCTTCAGGAACTGGTTGGACTTGCTTCTCTTCTGCCTGGTAAGAGAACAATAAAGACCCCCACACAATAATCACGATCATCATCACCAAACCGGTGATTTTGTTGTAACTAAGTTGTTTTTCTTTCATTTCTAATATCCGTTGTTGTGTCGGCTACTCCCGGTAAAAAAAAACTAAAGACACTCCCGTGGCCCGGTATACCCTCGCTCTCTACCCCGACTTGCCCGCCAAGTTTTTCCACGATACGCCGCACGATGGACAAGCCCATGCCGTGCCCGGGGGCACGAATCTGGTTAAGCTGGGTGAACGGCGCAAACAATCGGGCCTGATCTTCCGGTTTGAGGCCGGGACCGTTGTCACGCACCCAAAAACGGACCATGCCGTCCCGTTGCACCTCCGCGCCCAGTTCCACCCGTGGTGGTCGGCCCCCATATTTGATGGCATTACTGAGATAATTGACCCAGACCTCTTCAATCCAAGGACCATAGCCCAGGGTTACTGGCCACGCAGAAGCGGTCGGCAAAATGATCTCTGCCTGGTGTTCTTCGATCATATCGGCCAGGCGGTGCTGAGCTTCGGCTACGATACTGTCCATATGTTGTAGTGGCTTCGGCTCCACTTCTTTCTTACGCACATGGGCCAGCAGCATTAACTCCTGAATAATATTGCTCATCTTGCGCCCTTTCCGGGCAATAACCTGCAAATGACTTTGTAGATCTTCATCTGGCATCTTGGCATAATCCTCAGCCAATAATTCAGCAAAGCCGACAATAGAGCTTAACGGACTCTGCAGGTCGTGGGCCACGGTATGGGCGAAGGCATCCAGCTCTTTGTTGTGCGCTTGCAATTTGTCGGCGTATTGGCGAAGTTCTTCCTCGGCCTGCCTGCGCTCGGTAACGTCTCGGAAAACCAATACCACGCCATTGGTTAGACCTTTGTCATCTCTGATGGGCGCAGCACTGTTATCAATGAGGATTTCTGTGCCATCCCTGGCAATAAGCAGATTATTATCTCCCAGTTCGATCACCGCTCCCTCCTGAAGCACCTTCATGATTGGACTCTCGCTTGGCGCCCGTGTTTTTCCGTTGATAATCTTGAATACTTCGCTCGCATCTCTGCCTAAAGCTTCTGCCTGTTTCCAACCCGTTAAAGCCTCGGCGACGGGATTCATAAACTTGATACAACCCTGAGTATCGGTAGCAATCACCGCTTCGCTGATACTTTTAAGGGTGGTGGCCAGCCACTGTTCGCTCTCTTTTAATTTTCGCTCCATTTTGTGCCGGTACAGGGTTATCTCGATCGTGGCAGTCAGTTCTCTTTCTTCAAACGGTTTGAGAAGATAGCCAAAAGGCTCGGTGACCTTAACTCGCTGTAAGGTGGCTTCATCGGCATAAGCGGTCAGGTAGACCACCGGCACATCAAAACGGGCCCGGATTTGCTCTGCCGTTTTCACCCCATCCATCTGCCCTTTTAACTTAATATCCATCAGTACCAGGTCTGGCTGTGTCTCTGCTACTTTATGGATGGCCTCTTCCCCAGAAGAAGCAATAGCCGACACCGTATAGCCCAAATTCTTAAGTCGGCTCTGTATGTCCAGAGCGACAATACTTTCATCTTCAACCACCAGGATACGTGCTTTAACCATAGCTCAATTCCTTAGAAAGGTTGGTGCACATAACCGTGGGCTTAAACGGGGCAGGCCTCTACTTCCCCCATGACTTATTTGCACCAACAAAGAAGACAGCACTAAGAAACCCCTCTTGCTGGAATAGCATGATTTCGGTTGTGCCTGCGAGGTAAAAATCTTGTTTCCGCCCGACAAGGCGACCCTAACCCTATGATGCGTCTTCTAGAAGCCTCACATGAATACTTATTGGCCAATCTGTTCAAAACGCAATCCTTCTTTATTATACTATCATTTTAACCAAATGTCAGTAGTGCCAAAGGTCAGGGGGTATTGATCTTCCAGGTAGTTATTCACTTGATACGCCCGGATGAATTCCGATGAACTCCGATAAATTCCTGTCTGGGAGGAACTTGGTGGGAACTCATCGGAGCTTATGTCCAAGCCAAAATGAATAGCTTATCGTAGGAGATTGGTCACACATGCGTCTACGCGCAGGCGCATGTGTAATTAGTGGCCAAATGTTTGATAGGGTATGCTGAGTAGTTACGGTTAATTTAGGGTTTCGGCCCAGACCGGCGTGATCTACCTCGCCAGCGTCGACTGAATTGATACCAGAAAAAGGCGAGCACAATCAGTATACTAAAAATACCCCAGGGAATGCTGCTCCACTGGAAGGAAGATTGTTGCTCCGAGTTTAGCTTAGTAACTGTTGGATCAGGTGTCCCGCGATTGGCTAGAAAAGCAACGGAAGTGGCCTGATAAACAGACGTGGCTGTAGGGGCATAGGTGGCTGGCCACTGAATTGGTGTAGGTGAGGGGGGGAGGGG